>NZ_JAVDPZ010000001.1:0-226412 GCF_031453995.1 Nitrobacter vulgaris
TCCTGCAACGCTACTGGCCGTTGTGGCATACTCAACTTGGGCAGGAACAAGCCGCCGCGTTGCACGAACTGGCCACCGCGGCGAATGCCACCGCGGCGCTCGATGCCTTGACGCCGGAGGACGTCGCGGGTCTGTTGCAGGGCTTGCGGGAGTTCGCGCAGCAGGAAGGCATGGTGTGGACCCTGGCGATGGAGGCGCAGTCCATCGACAAGCTGCTAACGCAGGTGCAAGCGCCGCAGGACTCGCCGTCCGACAAGGCGCCGTTCGCGCAGGCCTGGTTCTGCATCGACGTGCGCGCCGAGCCAATTCGCCGCCACCTGGAGCGCGTGGGAAATTACCAGACCTTCGGCATCGCCGGATTTTTCGGTGTCCCCGTGGGCTTCCTCGGCTACGGCAAGGGCAGCGAGAGTCACTATTGCCCGGCGGTGATCACGCCCAAGAACCTGGTGCTGGAGTTGCCCGCCGCACTAGATCCCAACAACGACGATTTCCTCAGTACCCTCGGCCATGCGCTGCACGATCTCAAGAAATCGGTGCTCTCGCCTTACGTCACGGTGGAGGCGGTGGGTATGCTGTTCGGGTTGGACCTGTTCGGCAAAACCCTGGCGCCGCTGGCCTACAGCCGCTGGCGCAGCCGCATCGATACAGAAAAGCCGGTCACCCGCTTGTTGGTGGACAAGCTCACCCGCGAGCAGGCCGACTCCATCATTCGCACGCTGCAGCGAGCGATGATCGTTAAGGCGCTGCATGAGGAACTGAAAATCGAGCGCGAGCGGGTGGATGACGACATGATCCGCGAACTGCGCGAAATCGCGCTGCGCCACCGCGACGGGCCGACGCGGTTGCGCACGGAGTTCCGCGTATCTCAGACGCAGGAGGTCGAGTTCATCGACAAGCTGCGTGAGGCATATGGTGTCGATGCCGACTATGCCAATCATCAGCTCGAGCGGTTGGGGCGCATCGGTTACTCGCTCGACGAGCAGGTTAACTATGTGCACACGGCCCTGACGATGATCGGGCTGACCCATACCTTCTCGCGCTTCGTGCTCGTTGTCGGCCACGGTGGGAAGACCGAGAACAACCCCTACGAGTCGGCGCTGGACTGCGGCGCCTGCGGTGGCGCGAGCGGCCTGGTTAATGCCCGGGTGTTCGCGCAGATGGCCAACAAGGCCGCGGTGCGCGAGCGGCTGGCGGCCATGGGCATCACCATCCCGGAAGACACCTGGTTCATGCCCGCGCTGCACGTCACCACCACAGATGCCATCGAGTTGTCCGACCTCGACCTGCTGCCGCCGCGCCATCTGGTGTATCTGGACCGCCTGCGCGAAGGCCTGCGCGCGGCCTCGCGGCTGACGGCGGCCGAGCGCATGCCCAAGCTTCTGCCGGAGGCGAAGGCGATCGAGCCGGCCGAAGCCTGGCGCCTGGCGAACCGCTTGGCGGTGGATTGGGCGCAGGTCCGGCCGGAGTGGGGGCTGTCGGGGAACGTATACGGCATCGTCGGCCGGCGCGCGCTCACCGAAAACGCGGATCTAAAGGGCACCGCCTTTCTGTTATCTTACGACTGGCGCTGCGACCCCAAGGGCCGGCTGCTGGAAAATTTGCTCGCTGCGCCGGTGGTGGTGGGCCAGTGGATCAATCTCGAACACTTCTTCTCCACCGTGGACAATGCCCATCTGGGTAGCGGCAGCAAGGTCTACCACAATGTGTCCGGACGCTTCGGCGTGATGACCGGTAACCTGAGCGATCTGCGGACCGGCCTGCCAATGCAGACGGTCATGCGCGAGGGACGTCCTTACCACGAGCCGATGCGCCTGATCGCGCTGATCGAGGCGCCGCTGGACTTTGCCGGCCGTGTGCTGGAACGCGTGGTCAAGGTCAAGAGTCTGGTGCTTGGCGGGTGGATTCGCGCCATCGTCATCGACCCTACCCAGGGCTACAAGCCTTTTGTCTTCAACAATGGCCAGTGGGAAGAGCGTCCGGCTCTGATTGCTCCTGCCGAGAAGGAACACTCCGCATGAACGAGATCAAACTGCATCCGCTGAAAAAGCTGGAAATCATTCTTCAGGGCGAGCACAGGGAATTCGCCACCGACTTGCTCGATCGCGCCGGGGTCAAGGGCTACACCATCATCGGCAATCTGTCCGGGAAGGGCGCCCACGGCATGTACGAAGGGCACTTGATGTTCAATGAAGATGACGTTCTCATCATGATCATCGCCGCCGTGCCGCAAAGCCTGTTCGATCCGCTGCTCGAGGGTTTCCAGCCGTTTTTCGAGGCCCATTCAGGAGTGCTTTTCGTCAGCGACATCCAGGTCGGTCGCCTGGTCAAGTTCATGGCGTGAGCGGAATTGCTGCGGATGCTTGGGCGAGGCCAGCAGCCGCGCTTGCTGGGTGATGAACGCCAGGAAGGACTGCGCCACCGCCGATAGGCGTTTACCTTTGCGGTGCACGACGAACCATTGCCGCACGATAGGAAAACTTTCCACATCGAGGGTGACCAGGCGGCGTATCGCCAGCTCCAATTCCAGGGTGTGCAGCGACAGGATGCCGAGCCCCAGTCCGGCTTCGACAGCTTGCTTGATGGCCTCGTTGCTGCTCATTTCCATCACTGAGTGGAATTCCACGCCGAGACGCGAAAAATGACGCTCCGCGGCGTTTCGCGTGCCCGAGCCGGGCTCGCGTGTAATGAACGGCTGGTGACCCAATTCCACCAGCGGAATCTTGCGGCGTCCGGCGAGTGGATGCTCGGGCGAGGCGATGACCATTAGCGGGTTGTCGAGAAATGCGCGCGCGACGAGCTCACCGTCCTCGGGCGGCTGCCCCATGATGGCCAGGTCCTGGTTCGCCGCTGAGAGCGTCTCGAGGATATGCGTCTGATTGGACACCTGCAGCCGTACCTGCACTCTGGCATGGCAGGCGCAAAAAGCTGCGATGAGCTTAGGCATGAAGTAGTTGGCCGTGCTCGCCACGGTGAGGTCGAGTTCTCCGCGATGGACGCCACGGAACTCCTCCATCGCCGACTCGAGGTCGCGCATCTTGGCGCCGAGGAGCGTGGTATGACGGTGCAACTCGCGACCTGCATCGGTGGGGTGGATCTTTTTCCCGACGTGGTCGAACAGCGGTACGCCGATCTGCTCTTCCAGCTGTCGCATCTGCATCGAGACCGCTGGCTGGGTGAGGTGCAGAACGTCGGCCGCGCGTGTAAAGCTCTGCTGTTGCACCACAGCGTCGAAGATCTGGAGCTGTCTGAGAGTCAGATGCATGGCCGATACATAAGCGACACTAATGCATTCGATCAAAAATATCAATTAGTGTTTATGCCGATCCTCTTCTATGTTCTTTACTCGTGAATCGCTGGGCTGGCTGAATCACAGGCCTTGCTGAGACCCACGAACGTCATCCCCGGGCCGGGTGGGGGGATGGCCACCGCACCGCGGTAGGTCCTCGCCCGTCGTTCGCTTACCGCAGTTCGCTTACCGCAAAAGCGCGCATGAAGGAGTCCTCGAATATGGCAGTCAAATCATACCAGGCGGGCGTTACGCAATATCGGCAGAGCTACTGGCAGCCGGATTACATGCCTCTCGACACCGATATTTTGGCGTGTTTCAAGATCACGCCGCAGCCTGGGGTGGATCGCGAAGAAGCGGCGGCGGCGGTTGCTGCCGAGTCGTCCTGCGGCACGTGGACCACGGTGTGGACCGATCTGCTGACCGACCTCGATTACTACAAAGGGCGCGCCTATCGCCTCGAAGACGTGCCGGGCGACGATACCTGCTATTACGCTTTCATTGCCTATCCCATCGACCTTTTTGAGGAAGGTTCGGTTGTCAACGTGTTCACCTCGCTGGTGGGCAACGTGTTCGGGTTCAAGGCTGTCCGTGCTCTGCGTCTGGAAGATTTGCGCTTCCCCATCGCTTACGTGAAGACCTGCGGCGGCCCTCCGCATGGTATCCAGGTCGAGCGCGACAAGCTTAACAAGTACGGCCGCCCGCTGTTGGGCTGCACCATCAAGCCGAAGCTTGGTCTGTCCGCGAAGAACTACGGCCGCGCCTGCTATGAAGCGCTGCGTGGCGGTCTGGACTTCACCAAGGACGACGAGAACATCAACAGCCAGCCCTTCATGCGCTGGCGCGATCGTTTCGATTTCGTGATGGAGGCTGTTCAAAAAGCCGAACACGAGACCGGCGAGCGGAAAGGTCACTATCTCAACGTGACCGCGCCAACGCCTGAGGAAATGTACAAGCGCGCCGAGTATGCCAAGGAAATCCGCGCTCCGATCATCATGCACGATTACCTCGCTGGCGGGCTTTGCGCCAACGCGGGTCTGGCGAACTGGTGCCGCAACAACGGAATGCTGCTGCACATCCACCGCGCCATGCATGCGGTGATCGATCGCAACCCGCATCACGGCATCCATTTCCGCGTGTTGACGAAAATTCTGCGTCTGTCGGGCGGCGACCATCTGCACACCGGCACCGTCGTGGGCAAGCTCGAGGGCGATCGTGCTTCCACCCTGGGCTGGATCGATCTGCTCCGTGAATCCTTCGTTCCCGAAGACCGCTCGCGCGGCATCTTCTTCGATCAGGATTGGGGTTCGATGCCGGGCGGCTTCGCCGTGGCGTCCGGTGGTATCCACGTTTGGCACATGCCTGCGCTGGTCACGATCTTCGGCGACGATTCGGTGCTGCAGTTCGGTGGCGGCACGCTGGGCCATCCCTGGGGCAACGCCGCTGGCGCACACGCCAATCGTGTGGCGCTCGAAGCCTGCGTCCAGGCGCGCGGCGAGGGCCGTCATCTGGAGAAGGAAGGCAAGGATATCCTCACCGCTGCCGCCGCTCACTCGCCCGAACTGAAGATCGCCATGGAAACGTGGAAAGAGATCAAGTTCGAGTTTGAAACCATGGACAAGCTCGCCGTCGCCAACAAGTAACCGGTCGCCGGCTAGGGTCGGCAGCGCCCATTGGTCGCCGCCGCCCAGCAAAAATCGAAAGGACTAAGTCATGGCTGTTCAAGCTTACCGTTCGCTCAAGAAATACGAGACCTTCTCCTATCTGCCGCAGATGACGCCCGAGCAGGTGCGCCGTCAGATCGCCCACGCGATTGCTCAGGGTTGGAATCCGGCGGTCGAACACACCGAAAAGGGCACGCCCGCCAAGGCGAGCTACTGGTACATGTGGAAACTGCCGCTGTTCGGCGAGCAGTCCGTCGACGCCGTGGTGGCCGAAATCGAGGCCTGTCACCGCGAGTTTCCGGATCAGATGGTGCGTTTCGTTGCGTACGACAATTACGCCCAGAGCCAGGGCATGGCGTTCGTGGTGTATCGCTGATGAAGTGGGCGCTGGAGCCGACTCGATTCGGCGCCCATGATTTGAACGCGGCGCGGCGCTTTGGCGCCGCCCCTTCATCGGGTTCTTTGTGCTGAGGTCCGAATGACAAACGTCGCCCCCGGTCATGCCACTGCAACTCTATCCGGCCGTGAACTAGCGCTCCAGCGCCGGCAGGCTATGGCGCGTCACGGCAAGGCCGGGACCGTCTCGACGGCGCAAACCGTCAAGCATTCCGCCGCCGGCCGCTTGCAGCTAAATGCGGCACATCTTGTTAGCGCGCATCACGGCGGTGCTGCTACGGCCGCATCGGCGGTGGCGTCTGCATCGGCCACATTTAATCAACCGGTGACATCGAAGTCCGCGGCGCGAATCCGACGGCAGGCGCTGTCCACGGTTGGGAAGGCCGGGTTGAAGAACGCCGGGCAGGGCGCGGCATCCCGTCCGGCGGCGCATTTGCGCCCGAGCCGTACGGCTCAAGCTGAGGTGCGTGGCTCCGATTGCGGCTGCGGCTGCGGCGGACAATGCAGTTGCGGCGGACAGTGCGGCTGCAGCCGCGGCGCGCAGCGGAAGGACGCGGCGCAGATTGAGGCGATGCAAATCGATACTCCGGCGGTCGCGCGTGCAGCCGTGAACGCGCCGGAGGCGACCGGCCGCGCGCTCGCTAAGATGCGCCGTGCTGCGCTGAACCAGGACGGTAAAAAGGGTCTGAAGCGCATCGCCCAAGCGACGCGGATCGCCGCTTCGATGCCGGCGCAGGATTGGCAGAGTGCCATGCTGAAAGGCGCAACCGGACGACAGGTCGCTATGCAGCATCGGTTGGTGCGGGCGCTGGCGGGTCGTATCGACAAGACATCGGGTGCCGGTACGCGCCCGACCGGTCGGGTGCGCGCTCGCAACGTGGTCGATGCACCGGCCAAGGTCGAGGAGGGGCACACGCTCTCTGGGCAGACCGTCACCGGTACCCAGGTCGAACGCATTTCTAAGGTGACCGGCAATGAGCCGGGCTCCTGCCGCGCGATTACCGGCACCGAGTATATCGGCTTCGAGCAGTTCCAGACGATCTGTGGCACCCGGCCCGAGCCGGCAGCACCCAAGGTTGCGATCAGCAGCACGCTGCGCGAGCAACGCATCACCGGCACCGCGCTGGGGCGGTCCACCAAGACCACTGGCGATGAGCCAGGCGCGTGCCGTCCCGTGACTGGCACGGAATATCTCTCGAGCGAGCGCTTTGAGCAGTTCTGTTCGACGCGGCCGTCCGTCCCGCTGGGGAAGGTGGCGCTCACCCGTACCGACAAGGGCCAAACCGTCACCGGTGCGCTGGTCGATCGTCCGCGCCGCGTCACAGGCGTCGAGCACGGCGCCGATCGCGCTATCACTGGCACGCGTTACAGCCAGGGGGAAACCGACGACGCGCCCCCTAAAGTGGCGGTTACACATACAGCTGCGGGCAAGCCTGTCACCGGCACGGTGGTTGGCCGCAGTGAACGGCAGACCGGCGACGAGGCTGGAAGCTGCCGTCCGATTACCGGCACCGAATATCACACTGTTGAACAGTTTCGCGATTTCTGTCGAACGCCGCCTCCAGGAGGAGGCCCGCGAAAGGTCAGCGTGATGTCCACTCGCGACGAACAGGTCGTCTCGGGGACCGCGGTCGATCGGTCGGCCAAAGTAACCGGCAACGAGGTCGGTTCCTGCCGCAGCATCACCGGCAGCCAGTACTACACCACTGCCGATTTCGCCGGGCTGTGCCAGACGCAGAGCCCCAAGAAGGTGGCGGAGATGCAGACGCTGCGCGGTCGTACTGTGACCGGCTCGGAGGTCGCCCCAAGCCCAAAATTGTCCGGTGACGAGTCTTATGGGTGCGAACCCGTCACCGGCACGGATTACATTGGCACCCGCCAGTTAGCCGCAGTATGTCCAGTCGAAGCGCTGCCGGTAGTCTCGCCGGTCAGCAAAGTCGTGGTCGACACCACGCTGCGCGGCCAGACGATTACGGGCGTTGCTGCTGGACGCGCGGAACACGTCACCGGAAACGAGGCCGGGACCTGTGCGCCGATCAGTGGCACCCCATACATCGGTCAGGGCCAGTACACGGGGTTCTGCGAGGCGCCGCAGCGTCAACAGCAGGCAGCGCGGGTACGCGACAGCGCGGTGATTCCGGCCACCGTCGTCACCGGTGATAGGCCGGGCGCGGGCGGGTCCCAGGTCACCGGCGACGAGCGTGGCGCTTGTGAGCCGATTTCGGGAACGCCTTATCTCGGGCTGGACAATATTGCGTCCGGGCAATGTGCGATGAGTGATCGCTTCCGCTCGCGGGGTGTGGATCAGCGTCCGCCCGCTCCCCGGGATTTCAGTGTCACCATTCCGGCGCGGCAGGCGCGCGAGCGGCAGACCGAGGTCGTTACCGGCAGCGGCATGGGCAGTTCGCGCATCACAGGTCCGATCAACAAGGCCGATGGTCTGATCACCGGCACACCGGAGTTCCGACACGGCGACCAATCGCGCCGTCCGCGTGACGAAGAGCATTCGCTTCCTGCTGCGCGTCGTTTGAGTGGCGAAGGCAGTCAGCAGGGTCGGCGCGTCTCGGGAGATGCTTGGGACGGTAACAGCCGTGTCACTGGTACCGAGGGTTCGTCCAGCCTTGCGCGCAATCCTTCTATGCGCGGCCAGCCGCGTGGAGTCGGGGTGAGTGCCGTAACGTTTCGCGGGATCGAGCGGCCGGAAGTGCCAGACTCGGTGATTACGGGTTCTGCGGGGAACGCCCGTGGCGGCGCCGTGGTGACCGTCTCCGGCGGGGCGCGCGGCTGAGGATCGCGGATATGAACACGCGCAAACGCCTTCAGGCCCTGCGACGAGAAGCCAGCCCAGTTGCTGTGGCGGCTCCCGAGGCGGTGGCCATGCCCGATCATCCGGCGTGTATGATCGGCGGCGGGCAGATGTGCGAGCATGCGCTGGTCGATCGCGATCTCAATCGCATGCTGTTCGATTACGAGCGAACCGTGCGCTCGCGTTTTACCCGCATCGTCGACGTGCTCAAACATATCTCGACATATCAGCACGACGGAAACTTCACCGAGCGCGCGCAGCAGCTTGCCCGCGAGCAACTCGGCTTCGATCTGCCGTCGCAGGTGCTCGAGGACGCCTGGGTGTGCGGGCTGGATTTGTCCGCACTGCACTCGCGCTGCATATTCAGCGCTCTGAAGGCGAGTGTTGAAAATGCGTCGACCGAGCAGGCCGGTTGGCGCCAACGCTTGCCGCTCGATGAGAACTTCCTGCGTTCGTGCGGCTACCACACCGTGGACATCAGCCCTTGTTCCGACGGCAGGCTGCAGGGCGTCAGCCCCTATGTGCTGCGCATTTTGCCTGGGCCGAATGTGCGGGTGAAGGCGTATGCCGGCGCACTGTTCGATGTCGACGTCGATGTATCAGACTGGGCGCAGCGCGAAGTCGAGCGGCTGTCGGGCGCTATGGTCGATGGTGATCGCCTGAATTACCTCAAGATCGCCGTCTATCATTTCAGCAGTTCCTCGCCGGACGGCCAGGGTTGCGCTGCTCACGGCAGCAACGACCGTCAGGCCACCGAGGCGGCGCTGCACCGCCTGCAGAATGAGTTGCGGACGGCGATCGACCAGACTTTCGGTGCGGGCGCCGCTCCAGATGTGCTGCTTATCGGCGTTGACACGGATCTGGATGCGCTGCGCATCCATCTGCCCGACGGCTTCGGCGAGCTTAACGCGCACCGCTACTTCGAAACCGCGCAGGTCTACCGCGACACCCTCGGGCTAGCGCCCGATGCCGCGCGGGCGCGTATCGCCGGGATCGTTGCCGATGCCGAGGGCATGGGTGGCTGGGGCCAGGGCAACGGCCGTATGCACGATGGTATGCGCCGCCTGGTGCTGGCGCTGGCTGAGGCCAACCTGTCGCAGGTCGAGTACGTCATCAAGCACCACACCGGGCGCTACGCGACAATCGGTCACGACGAGGAATGCATTGTTGCCGGTGAAGCGCTGCGGCCGCTGCAATTGCGCAATCTGTTTTATTTCGCTCACCTCAATACAATCGAGGAAGGCGCGCCCGACATGGATGTCGGGATCAATATCTTCTCCAAGCTCAACGTCGCGCACGGCCTGCCCGTGCCGGTTCTGGTGCATTTCGAATACGACGTGCGGATTCCTCAGTCGCGCGAGCGGGCGATCGCGCGGGGTCGGCGGGTGCGAGACGCGATCGAGTCGCGTTACCCCGATCTGGCCGCCCGGGGTCTACTCAATTGCGCGATTGCGGTGAGCGAACGTGACGGCGACGAGCGCTGCGCCTTCGTCGCCGACGACGCTGTCGATGATCATTGAGGACGTATGAGCCATGAAGATCATGCGTGTAAGTACCACCCTCGTGTCGACCAATCGCATCCATGCCATGGGTCATCGTCCACTGCTTGTCGTGCAGGAAACCCCGAATGGACCGCGCAGCGTCGCGGTCGATGCCGTCGGCTGCATCCCGGGCGACTGGGTGATTTGTGTCGGGTCCTCCGCGGCGCGCGATGCGGCAGGGGCCAGGGATTATCCATCCGATCTGACCATCGTCGGTATCATCGACCATTGGAATCCGGAGGTGGCGTGATGGAAGTCTGGCGCGTGGTCGATGAATTGGTCTGCACCCGGCGTGTGCCAGAGATGAACTCGGCTTCGCTTCGGATTCTGAGGGGCCAGAAGGGAGAACTATCGGTGGCGACCGACCCGGTCGGAACGCCGCCTGGCAAGTGGGTATTCACTGCTGCCGGCACAGCCGCACGTATGGCCATGCCTGATCGAACAGTGGCCACCGACCTGACTATCTGCGGCATCATTGATGGCTGGGAGGAGGAGTGATGACGCGGTGAGCAAAGCAAAACGGCGCACGCGGAGCGGGCGCCAGGGTGCAGTGACTGGCTTGTGATTCTTTTATTTCGACAACAAGGAGTGAACAGATGGCTGAATCGATGGGTATTGCGCTGGGCATGATTGAAACTCGCGGACTGGTTCCCGCGATCGAGGCGGCGGACGCGATGACCAAGGCTGCCGAGGTGCGCTTGATCTCGCGTCAGTTCGTCGGGGGCGGCTACGTCACCGTGCTGGTGCGTGGCGAAACCGGTGCGGTCAACGCGGCGGTGCGTGCCGGGGCTGACGCCTGCGAGCGCGTAGGCGATGGCTTGGTGGCCGCGCACATCATTGCCCGCGTGCACAGCGAGGTCGAAGGCATTCTGCCGAAATCGCCGAGCGCTTAAGCTCGGCTTTTTCTCCTGCTGGTAATTGGAAGGACAACGACATGGCAACACACGTGAACGGCATTGCCCTGGGCATGATTGAAACCCGCGGGCTGGTGCCCGCGATCGAGGCGGCCGACGCGATGACCAAGGCCTCCGAAGTGCGGCTGATCGGCCGGCAATTTGTGGGCGGCGGCTACGTCACCGTGCTGGTGCGCGGCGAAACCGGTGCGGTCAACGCGGCGGTGCGTGCCGGGGCTGACGCCTGCGAGCGCGTGGGCGATGGCTTGGTGGCCGCGCACATCATCGCGCGAGTGCATAACGAGGTCGAGGGTATCTTGCCGACCCAACCCGAGGTCAACGGCGGCAGCCGTGGCGGTCGCGACGCCGAACTCACGTCCACCCGCAGCTGATCCTGCGCGGAGGACGTCGTGGCGGTCGATCGGCGAACCCTGGCTGGCTCGCACGCGCGCTCAATCAAGAGTTGGCGGCGTGCAGCAAGTATCTCGTCCAAGCGTGCTCGCACGCTCCTCGGGAGATGCCGAAAATTTGGCACGCAAGCGGCGCGCCGAGCCGGAGCGACCGGGTCATGCCGAGCGTTTGATGGCGCGGCAGATCCTGTTGGGTATGACACCTTGCGGCGGGCAGTTGCCCGCGGCGCGGCTGGGTCGGACAACGGTTCGGGTCGGGTCTCTGCAGTTGTCGACGCGTTGACGTACGCGCCGTCGGCTGCGCGGTAACGACACCGCCTCGCTATTCGAAGCCTTGCTACAGGAGGCGCTAGCGCATCTCGATCACGTAACCCAGATCGAACCGGGGTAGGACGCCCATGACTGATGATTTCCAAGGTTGGGAGCGCCGCGACAAGCCGCCGACGTTGTTTCGTCGCTTTGCGTTTGCGCAATATGCGCAGACCCGCGCCTTCCTCGACGCGCTTTCGGCGCTGTCCGAGGAGATTCAGCGCCATCCGCAGAACATCAACTTCGGCACCACCTACGTCAATATTACGATCGGGGCGGCCGACGGCGCCGCATTGAGCGCCGAGGACGAACAGTTCGCCGGGCGTATCGCTGCTCTGGCCGAGCGCGGGGAGTGAGCGATGGGCGGGCCACTGGTCATCGCGGTGATCAACCAGAAAGGCGGCGCCGGCAAGACCACCGTGGCCATGCATCTCGGCGCGGGGCTGGCGCGGCGTGCATCGGCGGTTGTGGTGGATCTGGATCCGCAGGGCTCGGCCACGCAATGGGCCGCGGCAGGCACGCAATCCTTTCCGGCCACGGTCAAGCACTTGCGCGTGGGCGTAGGCGCGGTCGATCTGCGGCGGGACTTTCGCGCCTATCCGTTCGTCGTGTTGGACTGCCCGCCGGCGGTCGAGAGCCGTGCGGCGGCGCTGGCGCTGCAAAGCTGCGACGTGGCTGTCATTCCGGTGCTGCCTTCGCCGATGGATCTGTGGGCCAGCCTGCGGCTACCGCAGGACATCGATGAGGCTCGGCGACTCAACCCGGGACTCCGGGCCTACCTGCTGCCGAACCAGATCGAGGCGCGCAGCGCGCTATCGGCGGCGATGCAGGAGGCGCTGGCCGAGTTCGGCCTGCCGGTGATGCGTACCCCGGTGCGCCGCCGCGGCATCTACAAGACCGCTGCGCTTGAGGGCGTATCGGCATACCAACTAGGGGCGCGCGGCCAAAGTGCGGTCGCGGAAATCGAAGGCCTCATAGAGGAGATTCTTGCATGACCAGCATCAAAGACAAGCTCGCCAGCAGCGTCCGTCAGGCCAAGACTGGCGCGGAGCCTATCCCTGAAGAAAAGACCGAGACCCGCAAGACGGCGCGCTCGGCTTCGACCCCTGCAAAGACGGCCGCCAAGCGCGCCCCGACAGAATCACTGGCGGCCGAGCCGCCGGATAGTAAGCAGGAATTATTCCCCGACCGCATTTGGCCGGATTGAGATTTCCAGGAACCCGATCATGCGTGACGATCCCACCAGGCGCGGCTACCTTCCGCGACGAAACCCAGCCTTCCACGTGCCCGCGGATTCCCCTGCGCCGAGCGGCGCGGCCCCTCGCGCCGTGACGGATGCGGCGGCCGGCGCCGCGGCCGGGCTCGACGCCTACCGCGTCGCCAAGGAGCCTTACTACCGCGCGGTAGCCGATGAAATCGAGCTTTATGAAGCCGCCTATTCGGTCCGTATGCCGATGATGCTGAAGGGCCCGACAGGCTGCGGCAAAACGCGCTTCGTTGAATACATGGCGTGGAAGCTCGGCAAGCCGCTGGTCACCGTGGCGTGCAACGAAGACATGACCGCCAGCGACCTTGTCGGCCGCTTTTTGCTCGATGCCAACGGCACCCGCTGGCAGGATGGACCTTTGACCATGGCGGCCCGTTTCGGCGGAATCTGCTATCTCGACGAAGTGGTCGAGGCGCGTCAGGACACCACGGTTGTGATCCACTCTCTGACCGATGCGCGGCGCATTCTGCCGCTCGAGAAAAAGGGCGAGATCGTCGAAGCGCATCCGGATTTCCAGGTCGTCATCTCTTACAACCCCGGCTATCAGTCGCTCATGAAGGATCTGAAGCAGTCGACCAAGCAGCGGTTCGGTGCGCTGGACTTCAGCTACCCTGAGCACGAGGTCGAGGCCGAGATCGTCGTGCACGAGAGCGGCGTCGAGTTGGAAGCGGCAAAAAAGCTGGTCCACATCGCCGAACATGCGCGCAACCTCAAAGGCCATGGGCTGGACGAGGGCATCTCGACTCGCATGCTGATCTACGCGGGCTCGCTGATTTCCCGCGGCGTCGCGCCGCTGGCTGCCTGCCGCGTGGCTTTGGTGCGCCCCATCACCGACGATCCCGATATGCGCAACGCGCTCGATTCCGCGGTGACGACATACTTCTGAGCGTCTCCGACGGCTTGCGGGCGCGAGGTGAGAAAGGAAACGAGAGGTCGGCCGGGCTAGAATTACAAGGGCAGTCCGAACTTACATATCATGGCCATCCACCTAGACGAATTCCAGGAGCTTCTCGACGAACTGCCCGGCCGTGCGCAGGAGTTGTTGCGCGCCTCCTGGAACGAGGCTGCGCGCACCATCAGCCCGCGCGGACTGAATAATTATCTCAAAGGCGCAGTGGCGCTGCATGAGCTTGGTCGCGGCGAAGACCTGGTGGTGAGTTTCATCCAGTCCATGCCGGAGGTCGGGCGTGCCATCGGCGAGGAGGTGCTGCCCGATCTGGTCAACTTCCTGCTGAGCATGGCATCCAAAACCTCGGGGCAGGTACTGGCGCTGATCGCCAGCACCGCGCCGCTCGCAGCGCACAGAGTGGGCGATGCCGAACTGTTTCGCCAATACCTCAATGTGCTCGAGATCGTGCTGGCCCAGGCTCCGCGCGGCTTGCGGCCGATGCTGGAAAATCTCGACCGCCTGCTCAGCCAGCTCACGCTGGGTGGCTTGCGCCGCTGGGTGCAATGGGGAGCGCAGGCGTACAAGGCGGATTTCGAAGGGCAGGCGACGTATTTCGGACTGCAGAGCGCCGATGCGATGGCCGTGCTGCAGCAAGAGCGCAAAGGCACGCTGTTCGTCGACATTCAGCGGCGGCTCAACATCTACATGCGTGCGATCTGGGGTCGCGATTTTTTTCTGCGTCCAACCGCCGGTGATTACGAGAGTCGCGAAGGGCTCAAGCCGTATATCGAGCATTATGTAATCCACATCGCAGACGCCTATGACGACTATAAACCCGAGGGCGATGCGACCGCGCCCGAACGGATCGTCAGTGCGCTTGAGGTCTACCGCGCCGCCATCAACCATTGCGCTGCGCATCTTGTATTCACCCAGACGCCGCTTTCGATGCAGCAACTGTTGCCGGTGCAGATGGCGCTGATCGAGCTGTTCGAGGATGCGCGCGTGGAGGAGTTGGCGATTCGCAAATTCCCCGGGATGCGCCAAGCCTGGTTAGCGCTGCATCCGGTGTTTGACTATTCGGCCCAGCCGCAGACCGTGGGGGAGCTGCTTGATCGTCTCGCCCGCGCCTTGCTCGATCTCGACGCGACCGACCCTCATCCGTTTGTGCAGCAGGGCGTGGCCGCGTTTCGTGCCCAGTCTGATCTGGACAGCAATCAGGTGAGCTGGAATTTGGGCGTGGATTTATCGCACCGCCTGTTCGAACTCGACCTGCCTACCTACAACAAGCTTACGGATGCGCTCAGCGCCATCTACCGTGATGACAATCGCGCCGTCTGGTTTCTGGAGGAGTACGACGAGGCGCAGGTGATGGCGGCCACCTGGGAGACCCGCCAGCAGGTGCGCAAAAAAGTCAACGTGATGGAAATGGTCAACGAGGTGGACGTTGAGTTCGCCGGCGACGATGCGCAGGAGGTTTGGGAGCTTCCGACCGAGTTCTATCTCGACCAGGAGAACGTCAGCATCAACTCGCTGGAAGGCCGTCCGCCGGTCTCTGAGCCTTTCCACTATCCCGAGTGGGACTATCAGATCCAGCTCGAGCGTCCAAACTGGGTGACGTTGCTTGAGTACCACCCGGTGATGGGCGAACTGGAGGTGATCGAGGGTATCATCCTGGAGCACAAGCCGGTGATCTCGCGTCTCAAGTTCCTGATCGAGTCGATGGTGCCGCAAGGTATGCAGCGCATTCGTCACGTGGAGGACGGTGACGAGATCGACATCAACGCCGCGGTGCGCGCGATGATCGATATTCGCATCGGCCAGCAGCACGATCCGCGTATCATGATGCGCTACAAGCGAGCGCTGCGCGATCTGGCGGTGCTGGTGCTGCTGGACATGTCCGAGTCGTCAAACGAAAAGGTGCGCGGCCACGACTACACGGTGATGGACCTTACGCGCGCCGCCACGGTATTGCTGGCAGGTGCGCTGGATCGTATCGGTGACCCGTTTGCCATCCATGGGTTTTGCTCTGACGGCCGGCACGATGTGCATTACCACCGCTTCAAGGATTTCGACCAGCCGTATGATGATGTAGTCAAGGCGCGGTTGGCGGGGATGAAAGGACGGCTCTCCACTCGCATGGGAGCAGCGTTGCGTCATGCCGCCCACTACCTGGCGCTGCAGCCCAGAAGCAAACGTGTCATATTCGTCGTCACCGACGGCGAGCCGGCCGACAACGACGTCACCGATCCGAAATACCTGCGCCACGATGCCAAGGCCGCAGTGGAAGAACTCAGCCGTCAAGGTATCACGGTCTATGGTCTGTCGCTCGATCCGCATGCCGACCAATACGTGTCGCGCATTTTTGGCATAAAGAACTTCACCGTTATCGATAAGGCTGAGCGCCTGCCGGAAAAACTGCCGATGCTCTACATGAGCCTGACGCGGTGAGGGTGGGCTGAGGATGAAGATCACCCTGCGAACCTACGTGTTCATGGACGCGCTGCAACCGCAGCTGGCGTCCTATATCGCGACGTCCTCGCAAGGTTTTCTACCGGTGCCTGGCGATGCCTGCATGTGGATCGAGGTCGCCCCCGGCATGGCGGTGCACAATCTTTCGGATATCGCGCTGAAAAAAACCAACGTGCGCATGGGCGAGCAGGTCGTCGAGCGCGCTTTCGGTTCGATGGAGCTCCACTTCCGCAATCAGAGCGAAGTGCTCGCCGCGGGCGAGTTGATCTTACGGCAGCTCAACACCACGATGGATTCTCGACTGCGCTGCAAGATAGCGTGGAACGAGATCATCCGCGCCATCACGCCCGACCACGCCACGCTGATCAACCGCCAATTGCGCAAGGGCTCGATGATCCTGCCCGGCAAGAGCATGTTCATCCTGGAGGTCGAGCCGGCGGGCTATATCATGTATGCCGCCAATGAGGCCGAGAAGGCCGCGCACATCACCTTGGTAGATGTCAAAGCCTTCGGTTCTTTCGGCCGGTTGACCATGATGGGCAACGAGGCCGAGGCCGAGGAAGCACAGCGCGCCGCAGTGGCCGCAATCGAGCGCTTGAACCAGCGCGCCGTAGCGCACGCGTGAGCCCCATGGAAATCGACTCCATAGCAAAGAAGCTGCTGTTTTCCACGGTGCGGGTGGACACCGAACTCGAGGACGGCAGCGCCGGCTCGGGCACGGCCTTCATCCTCAGCCACGCCCACGCTAAGGGCAGTACGCCGTTTATCGTCACCAACCGGCATCTGGTCGAGGGCGTGCGCCGCGGTGGCCTGGTGTTCACCCAGACAAGCGAGGGTAAGCCGGCATTCGGCCAACGCTTTCAGCTCAACATCGACGACTTCCCCGCGGCGTGGTTCGTCCATCCCGACCCCGCGGTCGATCTTGCCATCGTGCCGCTGCGGCCGCTCGAGCGTGCGGCGCGCGATCTCGGCGTGCAACTATATTATCACGCGATCGACAGCCAGCGCATTCCCGATGCGGCAACGGTACGGGGCTTCGATGCGCTGGAGGAGGTCCTGTTCGTCGGCTATCCCAGCGGAGTGTGGGATCAGGTCAACCTCATGCCCATCCTGCGCCGGGGCACCACCGCCACGCCGCTGGAACTCGATTTCGAGGGGCACAAGCAATTCCTGATCGACGCCGCGGTGTATCCCGGATCGAGCGGCAGCCCGGTTTTTGTGGTGCGCGACGATCCACTGCGCCCGCGCGGCGACGCGGCGCGTACGATATGGTTTGCTGGCGTGGTGGCGGAGGTATTCTTCCGAGAAGAGGCAAACCAGCTCGTGCCCGGGCCAGTACCGACGCAGACCGAGTCCGGGTTCATCGGTGCGGAGATGATCGACCTCGGCTTGGTGATCAAATCCGAATCCGTGCGCGAGCTCATCGACGCATACGTACAGAAATGGCTGTCTGACTGAAACAGTCTACGCGGCGCTCGACAATAATGCAGCGGGAGTCATGCCCGACGCTTGTTCAGCGTGTGTCGACAGTCAATGAACTGGCGTGCACGCTCCCTCGTCCGAATTAACGCGAAAGATCGGTCGAGGGTATGTCAGGGCACTGCTCTTAACTCATCGAATAAGATGGTCCCAGAATGATATCGTCCCAAGACAAACCTAGCTCGACCCGCTTGGCTTCCGCTTTTTTCGCAGCCGCCAGAACCTCACCGTCTTGAGACGATCCTAGCATTCCAAGAATCTTCGAGATCAATTTCAACCGTTCGTTTTTCTGTTGCACAGGCGACTCAGGTCCTCTGCGCCTGAAGCTCCGAGCTTCCCTTTGTCGCGACGCGAGAGCCCATCTCCCATCGAGCCGGACGACTTTGCCCACGGCTTCCAGAGTTCGAAGCGCACGATGAACTGATGCAATCATCGACCTGCTGCGCACCCCGCCGTTGACGACGTGAGCGAGGTCAAGTGTCGAGAGGGTGATGATCAATTTGTCCGATAACGCCTCGAGTATCGCTCGTTGGATCGCGCCAAAGCCCCGGGACATTTGAAATCTCCACTGTCGAGCACCTAAACGTTATTTCGATGCAACGCTTAGAATCAAGAAACAAGCGCCAATCTCGATGAACCACCAGGTAACGCGATCACGCTTCTGCGACCCCGTGGCCTTCGCTTCTAGATGCTGACGTTGCTCACGCTATCCTTGCGGCGATATCCCGGTGATTTGGTCTTCGGTGAACCTGCTGCGCTTCATCTTCGCGTTTCGGTAGTAGGACACGCTAGATTCTCCTTATTAGACGCATTTATTCTAAATGGGCACGGACCCGCGGAGGTTACCCTTATGGCAAAGCTCTATTACTCCGACTATTCCGTCGTTGGCGCATTCGAATCCCCCGCGCAAATGGCGCTTGAACCGTCGATTGCGGTGCAGGTTTTATCGGGTCTGCGGGCTTGTTTTGGGCGGACAACTTCCAGGGCGAAGTTCGTATGACCAATGTGCTTATCCACGGCGGCGGGCGTGGCATGGCGATTTACGCCGACACCGGGACGACGCGCATTTCCTTCGAGAACGTCTTCTTCGTTCCATCACCGGATGGGTGGGAGTTTTTCGACTACGACATCAGGGCAACGGGCGGCACGCTGATCGTAGACAAGTGGGTCAACGTTCGCGCCGCGACGATCGTCGACGGCGTCATCGTACCCGGTGCGTCATTGCCGTCCCCGTAACGGGTCGGCTATTTCGACAAAGCAAGGGACCAATACAAGCGGGTACAGGCGAGATGCCGAGTCCAGAAGCGTACAGCGGGCCACCCGGCGATGCTCGGCCCTATCAGGTGCCACCGCTATACTCAGTATCTTGTTGGCCGTGAGGATGTTTCGGGTCGATCATATCTGCCCTTACGGCCTTCCTGATTTCGGCTTTCCTGATTTCGTCCTCGTCGGCCTGCTGGCTCGGATTTTGACTTTGGTTCTGCTGTTGCAGGTCCGGGTTTTTCTCGTTCTGATTGGACATAGGGAGCTCCTTTTTTTATTGCCCCCACGGCCGAACATATAGTGACAGCCGGTGCTCTCTTGCAGAGTCGGGCCACTTTTTTTGTCCCTCGCCAGCTTCCGCTTTTCCCACCATTTGGCCTGAGCGCCGCACACCGGATCGCCCGAGCGCGGGGCTACATCAGGAACTGCGAAAACCCTGTGCGGTTGTAGTTCCTAGACAGGCATGGAGTGCAGGCAACATGGCATCCCCAAATGACAATCCCCCCAGAGGTGTAGTGCTCGTGATGCTACTCAGTCTCTCAGTCTTCACCGGGCGCGGCACGCCACCGAAATCCGGCGAGAGTGCACCGAATAGCCCAGCGCAGACGCAACCGCAGAGATGAGCTTGCCTTAGATCAGGCCCCCGATAGAGGCGGCGCGCCTCGAACCGAAGCGCATTCTGGCGGCCCAGCTCCTTCGCCAGGGCCCTTGCGCATCCCGCCTGGGACAAGGGCGTAGGCACAAATCTTAGGTCACGCTCGAGGGACAGCAGGGCGTCAGATTCTACATCGCGAAAATGCGCGAAGGGGATTCGCCGGAATGGCTGGCGGCCGAGCTTTCGGACGGGGTGGTTGGTGATGAGCATGTCTGATCATAGAGCGAACGGATCGAAACACACTGTGCCGGGTTTTGTGCTGGCCGAAATCGCCTCTATTGGCGGCAACCGCGCCATATGCGGGAGTATTTTGCGAAGAATATTGCAGGAAACCTGCATAAAACATTGATTGGCGGAGCCGGAGGGATTCGAACCCTCGATAGGGCTTTACAACCCTATAACGGTTTAGCAAACCGCCGCCTTCAGCCACTCGGCCACAGCTCCGCTGATGACCGATATGCCTGACACGCTCGCCAGCCGCAAGCACAGGATCGCGAGATAAGGCGTAGCACTTGAATCCATGAGACTATGTGACGCAGATCTGTGATGCCGATGCTGATCGGCACCACCCGACCCTGCATTTGCGGTGCAGAAGTACAGGTCTTCGCATTGTATTATCCAGCATACAACGTTGAATTCGTTGTAGCTTTTCCACCTTTGAAACGGCGATCCACGGATCGAATCAGATGTCTATGATTTGCGATGTTTGAGAAGCGGAGACGAACAGCGTGTCATGTGGGGCGGATGTGCCATTTTAGACGCCTCAAACGCGCTGAAAGAAAAATATACTAAAAACCAATGGCTTATCGAAAAAAATGAGGCGATTGGCATGTGCCATTTGAGCAACATGCCACCAAAATCGTTTCGACTTATTCCATTTCGAAGCTTCCTTCATTGCGTGTGCAAGACGGTTCGGTAATTCTGATCGTGCGACGGAGGGGGGCATCCCAAAGTCGTTCTGTTTTAGATGGTCGCTGTTTGGTCGCCCGTTTGCGTCCCTCCTCGCGTTGAGCGGGGGTCAGCAAGCACGAATGCTATCGGTTCGTCCGCAATTGGGGAAACGCTCTTGAGTGCTGCGTTTAGCGGACCCGGTCGCCCTGCAGAGCAACTTGGAGGTTTGACGATGAATTTGATGAAGAGCCTTTACCTCGGCTCGGCGGCAGGGCTGGTCGTCATGAGCGGGGCTCACGCTGCCGATCTTCCGTTAAAGGCCAAAGCGGTCGAATACGTGAAGGTCTGCTCCCTGTATGGCGCGGGCTTCTATTACATCCCCGGCACCGACACCTGCATCAAGCTCGGCGGCTATATGCGCGCCGATCTGGGCGTCAATACGAATACGATCTTCCAAGGCAACACTGGGCTTCAGGCCGGTGCGCAGAACCGTAGCTCCAACGCTTTCACTTGGCGCGCGCGATCGGACCTGACCATCGACACCCGAACCGCTACAGAGTACGGCGTGGTTCGCACCTTTTTCGAGGGTGTCTTCACCTGGACCTCGGGCGGCTACCAAGGTGTGCGCGTCGGCGGGAGTGCGTATGACGGAAACCCGAACGGCGGCGTACTCGGCGGCCAGCTTGGTGTGTTCCACGCCTTCATCCAGTTTGCTGGCTTCACGATCGGTAAAGCTGCTTCTCAGTTTAGTGCTCCCTGGGGGCAATATCCCGGAAACGTCTATGACGGTCTTGTCGGCGGTGGCGGCGCGCTCACGGGCGTGAACCAGTTCACTTACACGACAGAGTTCGGCAACGGCGTATCAGCTTCGATCGGGGTGCAGGATCCGAGCGCATACTACCAGCCCGGCATTCAAAACCTCGGGATAGCGCCGCCCGGCAACGCCATCCTCGATGTTCAACCCCCCTTCTTCGGTCCCGTCCCCTACGGCACCCCCCAGCTCGGCTACGGCCTCAGCGCCTATGGTGGAACCACTTTTCCGGATATCGTCGGCCAGCTCCGCGTCGATCAAGCTTGGGGTATGTTCCAGGCCTCGCTCGCAGGGCATCATAACAACCCGGCTTACTACACTGGCGTTGAAACCGGCGGCGGTCCCGGAGGCAAGTGGGGTTGGGCCGGTCAAGGCGCTCTGACGATCAAGAACATCCCGACTGGTCCGGGTGACGTGATCAATGTCTCGGGTGTCTACACCAACGGTGCGACCCGCTACAACATCCAGGACATGACCGCTTTGGCAGGTGCTAACCTCATCTACGGCGGCGGCGGCGGCATTAGCAGCGTTGGCTTCGGCTTTGCGCCCGATTCTGTCTATGCACCCAACGGCCAGCTTCAACTGGTCTCGACCTGGGGCATGCGCGGCGCCTTCACCCACAACTGGAGTCCGCACTGGAGCAGTTCGGTATTCGGCGCCTACGCAGCGGTCAGCTTCACCGGCGAAGCCAAGTCATATATGTGCGGTGTCTCAATTCCGCGGGCCCTTGGTGCGGGTTTCACCTCCTGCAACCCCGATTTCAACATCGCGCAGGTCGGTGCAAACCTTCGCTGGACGCCAGTCAAGAACCTGACGTTCACGACGGAAGGAGTGTACTCCATGTTGGATCAGAAGCACGCCGGTGTGGCGAATCTTCCAAACAACTACGCGGTCTACAAGGCGACGGGCAATTATCAGCTGAAGGATCAGGACATCTGGACCGTTATGTTCCGCGCTCAGCGCACCTGGTAAGACACATCGTCTGACGACGCACTCTCATAAAACCCCGGCGGGAGACCGCCGGGGTTTTGTTTTGTGGCGAAGCCAGATGTTTGCTCAGTTTCAGGGAAGGTGCTGCGCCGCCGCTGAGCGGGACAAGGACGACGATCGTCTGGACCACTGATAAGGACCTCTCGACGCATTTGGCCACGGGTCGTGAGCAGCCTGGACACTTTCATCGGCGACGGAGATGGCGGCGACAAATCCGATATTACGGCGTTCACGCGTAAATGCGGTTCTGCTGGAGTGTCCCTAGCGTTTTTGAGCGAAGTAGATGCCGGTTCGCGCGAAGAAGATGCGTTAATCCAAAGCTCGCTTCTGATTCAGCTAGAAGCAAAAAAGCTTTCGAATGGGACGGATTGATCGGGCCTGCGCGCAGGCTCCGTTGCTCCAGGCACTCGCGTCAATCTTGTTCCGCAAACGAAGTTCCGCAGCCGGCAAGGAGGATCACCAAGGACGTTTCTTCCACGTGGACTGTGCCCGGTACGAGGCGTTATTCGTCTCCAAACGTCACTGGTTAGCGCCGCGCTGTAAGTCCGCCTCGATCTGTAACTTCGAGCCGCCGCCAAAGCGGGCGCGATAGACCTGCAGGTTTTCCATTATTCGCTGCACGTAGTTGCGCGTCTCCGAGAACGGGATCAGTTCGACCCAGTCCACCGCATCGACTCCCGGATCCCGCGGATCACCGTAACGCGCGATCCATTTTTGGACGCTGCCGCGGCCGGCATTGTAGGCCGCGAACGTCATGATGTAAGAGCCGCGATAGTCTTCGAGCAGGCCGCCGAGCTCCGCTGCGCCGAGTGCAGCATTGTAGGCGGTGTCGGTCTTCAGGCGATGAAGGTCGAAGCTGGCGCCGTACTTCTTGCAGACATACCGTCCAGCATCCGGCGTCACTTGCATCAGCCCGTAGGCGTGCGCCGGCGAGACCACCGACGGATTGAAGGCGCTTTCCTGTCGGGCAATCGCATAGATGATGCTGCGTTCCACATCCGGTCCAATTGATTTGACCGGCGGCATTCCACTGACCGGGTAGGCATAGAAATCGAATGGCAATCCGCGATTTAGCGCGGCCTTGCCGGCGAGCAGCATTCCCTGCGCGTCGCCATGACGTGCGGCGAGTTCGCCAAGTCCCAACACCGCATCGGGGTCGCCGTTTGCGCCTATATCGGCAAGGATCGGAATTGCGAGGTCGTCTTTGCCGAGAGCGTAGAGAAGCTCCGTGGCGCGGACTATCTCGAGCCGCTCGATTCCTCGTGACCGGCTGCTTGGAACGCTGTGCAGTTCGATCTGCGGGAGCCCGAGCTTGGCGCGTGCGAGTTGACCATAGTAACTGGTGGATTGTTCCGCCGCCGACGCGTAGGCGCGACGAGACTCCTGAATCCGGCCTGCCGCTTCGGCGGCGCGACCCTGCCAGTAGCCGGCCCGCGCCAGCGCGGTCGGATTGACGCTGCCGACGCCGATGCGCGCAAAATGCCGGGCGGCCGTATTGGGGTCCTTCAGGAAGCGGAGAGCGATCCAGCCGGCGGTAAACTCTTGTTCCGTTTTGTAGATATCGCGCGCGGGGAGCGCCGCGTCGCGGGCGATGAGATACGCGGTGCGGTATTCTCCGACGTCGATCATCTTGCGCGCGAGCAGCCGCCGCTCGATCCACCACTGATCGACATTGTAAAGCCGGTTGGGATCCCGCGGCGCGCTCTGCATCAGCCGCGCAGCTTCCGCAAACTTCTCTTCACGACGCAGTAGCTGAATGTAGGCCAAGACATAGCCAGGATCGCTGTGCAGTTCGTGTGGTACTTTCTCGAGCAGTGCGCGTAGGCTGGATGATTTGTGATCGGCCGCAATCCGCGCCTTGGCGAGGGCCTCTTGCGACCTTCCGAGACGCTGCGCCGCACGCATTCCGACTTCGCGGTCCTCGCCGTAAAGCATGTAATCCATGCGCGCCTTGTGGTCGCTCGGCGTAATCAGCGCTCCGAACATCTCCAGCGCTTTTCCCTCGACCGCGGCCGACATCGCATCTGTCCGCCAGGCCTCGCGGACCAATTGCTCGGCGCGGGCGCGGTCTCCGCGTGTGAGCAGCGCGCTTGCCAGAGCAAAGCGTCCTTTGCCCGACAGTGGTCGTTCATTTTCGAACCAGGCCATCACAGTGGCGCCGTCGCGATGGTCGTCCCATAGCGCAGCTTCCGCGCGCCGGCGCAGGAATGTCTGCGAGGGCCAACTCGGATTGGCGTCGAGGAAGGCGCGGTAGCGCTCGGTCGGCGCGCCGTTGTCGTTGCTGCGCAGGATGATCCACTCGGCGAGCTTGCGAGCCACCGGGTCTGTCATGCTGGCCTGGACCTGGGTGGCCTCCGAAAATTTATTCTTGTGGGTAAGGTCTATGACATTCTCAAGCGCAGCGACATCGGTGCGCGAGGTCGATGACGTTACGGCCATCGCAGCTCGTGGAGCGGGCTTGCGAGCCGGTGGCGCGGGAAGCGTGGCGTGCTGACGTGTAGCTGGTTGAATGATCGAGGCTGCGGGGGCCTTGCTTTTGCTCGGAGCGACGGTCTTGCTTTTGCTCGGAGCGACGGTCTTGCCGTGCCCATGGCCGGAGACGGGTTTTGGAACGGCGTGGCCTGAAGGTTTAGACTTCGGCGCGGAACTTTTGGCGACTTTCTCCGCATGGGCGATCCCCGCCCAGAACGCGGCCGCCACCAGACTCGCGCCTAAAGCCGCGGTTCGTAGCTTTGATGCACGGGCAGGCGATGTCACGACAAATCCCTTTTTCAGCGAATTAGGCAGGCCCCTAAAATCTTATTTACTATTTCATTGAATGTGTGGACAAAACACTAAAACCCCGACATTGCGATCATATGCCTCGACAACGGCGGAATCGCGGCCATGGCTTCAGCCGTGGACCTTTCGTGGCAGCGTCAGACCCGATATGACTGATCCAGCATCAAAATCGGCAGACGGCGAAGCCGCGCAACGTGTTGGAGCGGACTAATGGCAAGCAAGGCGAAGTTCCAAGGATCGTATACGGCCCTGGTGACGCCATTCAAGAACGGCTCCGTCGACGAGGCCGCCTTTCGCAGTCTGGTGAATTGGCAGATCGCCGAAGGAGTCCACGGGCTTGTGCCGGTCGGCACAACTGGTGAGAGTCCGACGCTGAGCCACGACGAACACCGCAAGGTCGTGGAATGGTGCATCGAGGAGGCCGGGGGTCGTGTGCCGGTGATCGCGGGCGCGGGTTCAAATTCGACCCGCGAAGCCGTCGATCTGGCCTTGCATGCCGAGAAGGCCGGCGCTGACGCGGTGCTGGTGGTGACGCCGTATTACAACAAGCCGACCCAGGAAGGTTTGTACCAACACTTCAAGACCGTGAACGATGCGGTTGGTATTCCTATCATTATCTACAACATTCCTTCGCGCTCGGTCGTCGATCTTTCCGTCGAAACGATGGCGCGATTATTCGAACTGAAGAACATCGCCGGCGTCAAGGATGCTACCGCTAATCTGGCGCGGGTCTCGCTGCAGCGCCGGGCGATGGGGCCAGAATTCATCCAGTTGTCGGGCGAGGATATGACGGCGCTCGCCTTCATGGCGGCGGGCGGACATGGTTGCGTCTCCGTCGTCGCGAACGTCGCGCCGAAATTGTGTGCGGGCCTGATGTCCGCCGTCCTGAAGGGCGACTATGCCACCGGGCTCGAGATTCAGGACCGCCTGGTGCCGCTGCACGACGCTATTTTCAAGGAACCTGGTCTCGCCGGAGCAAAGCATGCGCTCAAGCTGCTCGACCGGATCGACGAAGTCGTGCGGCTGCCGCTGATGCCGGTGACCCCGCCGACCGGAAAGCTCATCCGCGATGCCATGGTCCATGCCGGTTTGATGAACTGAATTGGGGCTAATTGCTGCCGCACGTGGCGGTGAAGGACTGCTGGAGATTGCGATGATCAAAGAATTTCGTGAATTTGCGATGAAGGGCAATGTCGTCGATCTCGCCGTCGGCGTCATCATCGGCGCCGCCTTCGGGGCCATTGTGTCCTCGATGGTAGCCGACGTCATCATGCCGATCATCGGCGCCGTTACCGGCGGCCTCGATTTTTCCAACTATTTCACGGGTCTCTCGAAGGCCGTCACTGCGACCAACCTTGCGGATGCGAAGAAGCAAGGTGCGGTATTGGCTTGGGGCAACTTCCTCACGCTGTCGTTGAATTTTATAATTGTCGCTTTCGTCCTCTTCATGGTCATCAAGGGCATGAACAAGCTGAAGCGCAAGGATGAGGCAGCGCCTGCCGCGCCGCCGAAGCCTTCTCGCGAGGAAGAATTGCTGACCGAGATTCGCGATCTCCTGAAAGCGAAGGTATAGGACGCAACGCCGCCAGATCGGTGTCGCCGCCGTCCCTCGAAAGATAACGTCTGGAGGTTTCAGGGATATGGCCGAGAAAGGCGAGCGCGCCATCAAGGTCGTCGCGGAGAATCGCAAGGCGCGATTCAACTATGCGATCGAGGATACCGTCGAAGCCGGCATTGCGCTGACCGGTACGGAGGTCAAATCGATCCGTAACGGTAAGACCACGATTGCCGAATCCTACGCCGATTCAAAGAACGGCGAAATCTGGCTTATCAATTCCAACATCCCCGAATATCTGCAAGCCAATCGCTTCAATCACGAGCCGAAGCGGCCGCGCAAGCTGTTGCTGCACAGGAAGCAGATCAACAAGCTGATGGGTGCGGTCGATCGTGAGGGGATGACGCTGATTCCGCTCAAGCTCTATTTCAACGAACGCGGCCGGGCCAAGCTGTTGCTGGCGATTGCCAAGGGCAAGAAACTGCACGACAAGCGCGAGACCGAGAAGAAGCGCGACTGGGGCCGCGAAAAGGGCCGGTTGTTGCGGGCGAGGGGATGAGAGTAGCAAAAGCCTGATGGAGGTCGATCCGGTCGTTAAATTTTGAAGGATCGGTTCAACTTAATTTCAGGGTTGATGTGATTTGCTCTCGATATGCGCATCAAACAGAAACGTGCGATTCGGCGGATGCGTCGGCGGCATCAACGAGCGTGGCTTGTGCTCGACTCGGTCGAGGGCAGATCCAAATCGGAGTGTGAGGTGATGGACATCTCCCACGATGGAGCGCGCCTGGTAATTGCCTCCGGCCTGACTGTGCCAAAGCGTTTCGGCGTCGCGCTGGTGCCGAATTCAACGCCGAGGGAATGCGAGCGCGTCTGGCGAAACGGCGAGATGATGGGAATCCGCTTCACGGAGCCGGGATAGAGTTGTCGGAGTTTCAGCGGCAGGTCAGATCGGCACGCACCTGCGCGAATACGCTCTCGAACATTGCGGGCGTCAGGACGCGCGTGTTGGTGTTGTAGCGCGAGCAGTGATAGCTATCATAGAGTCTCACCGCGCCGACAGGATGCACGGCGCCGTGGACGAAGGGTGCGGCGGCGGCGCGGACTCCGAGCGCCTTCACCGCGGAATCGTGTGCGACGCGGCCGAGTGCGACAATCGCTCGCAGTCTGGGCATTGCCGCAAGCGTGGCGCTGAGAAACGCACGGCAGGTGTTGATCTCGGCCGGTAGAGGTTTGTTCTGCGGCGGCACGCAACGTACCGCATTGCTGATGCGGCAATCGACCAGTTTGAGGCCATCATCGGGGTGGGCCTGGTAACGTCCGGTGGCAAAGCCGTATTTGAGAAGCGTCGCGTAAAGCAGGTCGCCGGCATAGTCTCCGGTGAAGGGTCGCCCGGTGCGGTTGGCACCTTGCACGCCCGGCGCCAAGCCGACGATCAGAACGGCCGCGTCGGGGTCGCCGAAAGAAGGGACAGGCGCGTTGAACCAATCCGGCTCGCGCGCCCGCACCGAAAGGCGATAGTTGACCAGCCGCGGGCAAAGCGGACAATCACGGTTTGGTTCTGAACTGGCGGAAGCCGCGCCGGATCGAGCGGTTCGGGTGCGCGGGCGTGTTTCAGTCCTCAAAGTCGTCGTCATCGCTCCGGGGTGCCATAGTAGCGGTGCGCTGCAGGAACTGCGGCGCGTGGTGGCGCGATTGACGTTCCGACGGGTCGCGGCCGAGTTTCGACTGCAACTCAACGAGATCGGTGAAGACGTCGGCCTGACGGCGTAGCTCATCGGCGATCATCGGCGGCTGACTTGCGATTGTGGAAACAACGGTCACGCGAACGCCGCGACGTTGGACCGCTTCGACAAGAGAGCGGAAATCGCCGTCGCCCGAGAACAGCACGATCTGATCAACGTGCTCGGCAAGCTCCATCGCATCGACCGCAAGTTCGATGTCCATATTTCCCTTGACCTTGCGGCGGCCGCTGGCGTCGATGAACTCCTTGGTGGCTTTCGTGACCACCGTGTAGCCATTGTAGTCAAGCCAGTCGATCAACGGTCTTATCGATGAGTATTCCTGATCCTCGATGATCGCCGTGTAATAGAAAGCGCGGATGAGGGTGCCTCGGGACTGAAATTCTTTCAGGAGGCGCTTGTAGTCGATGTCGAAGCCAAGCGTCTTGGCTGTTGCGTAGAGATTGGCGCCATCGATGAAAAGCGCGATCTTGTTGGAGGCAGATGGCATCGAGCGTTCTCGTGATCGTTGTTCGCGTTATTGGTGCGGCTGAATCCAGCCCCACGGTTCAATGATGCATCGCGTCTTGCGGATCAGACTGAAGAAGCCAATATGCGCAATGAGGTTGAGGCAAAGGCAGCGTGATACGATGGAGAAGCAATGAAGCGAATTGTTGTCCGGTCAGGACCCTATTCCGCGCTTCTCCGGACGTCGGCCTTCTGGCTCTAATAACGGGTATCAGAGACCGGCCGTCACGCCAAATGCTAAATTCCCTGTTGCGAAACCCGCAAACGCTCTATACGTAGCGTATATATTCACCAGTTTCAGCCCTGCAACGGAGCGACAGGCGATGGCGCGCGTCACCGTGGAAGATTGCATTGATAAGGTCGACAACCGGTTCGACTTGGTTCTTTTGGCCGCACATCGCGCGCGGACGATTTCATCCGGTTCGCAACTTACGATTGACCGCGATAACGACAAGAATCCCGTTGTTGCGCTTCGCGAGATAGCCGAACAGACCATCTCCCCGGAGGATATGCGCGAAGAGCTGGTTCATTCCTTGCAGAAGTTTGTCGAGGTCGACGAGCCCGAGCCCGACACCGTGCCTTTGATCGGTTCAGCCGGGGCAAGCGTCGATGCGGACGATACCGAGGTTGCCGTCGAGCGCATGACGGAGGAAGAACTGCTGAAAGGCCTGGAGGGACTCGCGCCTCGCGAGGAACAACCCGAAGAGGACGAATGATCGGCTCATCACCGACAGTAAGGTTTAAAAGCCCGGACCTCGGTCCGGGCTTTTGCGTTTAGTCAGGTCGTGGGATCGGCGGCCGCTTTGATAACCAAAATCTGGTACGCCTAAAGATCGAATTCGACTTTCGGTCGGGACAATCTAGGATAGACACTGGAGGGTGAACGGCGGGTTCCGCGCGATGAAGACACTTGGTTCTATGACAGGCTGGCCTCGCAGAAGGCGACAGATAGAGGCCGCGACCGACTCGGCCGCAGCGGCGCCGATGCCGGCTGCCCCCGTCAAGCCGCCGCGCCCGCGAATGATGCGTCAGTACGACCTGGTCGAACGCGTTCGCTCCTACAACCCCGACACAGACGAGGATTTGCTGAACCGAGCCTACGTCTATGCCATGAAAGCTCATGGCGAACAGATACGGGCGTCGGGCGATCCCTATTTCTCCCATCCGCTTGAGGTGGCGGCCATCCTGACCGGTCTCAAGCTCGACGATGCCACCATCGTCGCGGCGCTGCTGCACGATACCATTGAGGACACCGAGGCCACCCGCGCCGAGATCGACAACATGTTCGGGCCAGAGATCGGCGCGCTGGTCGAGGGCCTGACCAAGCTGAAACGGCTGGAACTGGTCTCGCGCGAGGCCAAGCAGGCCGAAAATCTGCGCAAACTGCTGCTGGCGATTGCCGACGACGTCCGCGTGCTGCTGATCAAGCTTGCGGATCGGCTGCACAACATGCGTACTCTCGAGTTCGTGCCGCCGATGTCGCGTCAGCGCATCGCCGAGGAAACCCTCGACATCTACGCGCCCCTTGCAGGCCGCATGGGTATGCAGGAGATGCGGGAGGAGCTTGAGGATCTGGCGTTCCAGACCCTCGATCCGGAAGCCCACGCGGTGGTGGGGCAGCGGCTTGATGCGCTGGCCGAGCGTAACCGCAACCTCATCGGCGAGATCGAGAGCCAGCTCACGACCAGTCTTGCGAACAAAGGTATCGTTTCGCGGGTAAGCGGTCGTCGTAAGCAGCCGTTTTCGATCTGGACCAAGATGGAACGGAAATCGGTCGGGTTCGAGCAGCTTTCCGATATTTTCGGATTTCGCGTCGTAATGCCCGATGTCGAAGCCTGCTATCGCGCTCTCGGTGTGGTCCACATGACGTGGCCGGTCGTGCCAGGCCGTTTCAAGGACTATATCTCGACTCCGAAGCAGAACGACTATCGCTCGATCCACACCACAGTGATCGGACCGGGCAATCAGCGTGTCGAATTGCAGCTCCGGACCGAGGAGATGGATTGTATCGCCGAGCTCGGCATCGCCGCACATGCCTTTTACAAGGAAGGCGCGGGCTCGCCGACCGAATTGCTCAATCGCGAGTCCAATGCGTTCGCATGGCTGCGTCATACCATCGAAATGCTGTCGGAAAGCGCCAATCCGGAAGAATTCCTTGAACACACCAAGCTCGAATTGTTTCACGATCAGGTCTTCTGCTTCACCCCGAAGGGGAAGTTGATCGCGCTGCCGCGGCACGCGAATGTCATCGACTTCGCCTACGCCGTGCATACCGACGTCGGCAACAGCACGGTGGGTTGCAAGATCAACGGCAAATTCGCGCCGCTGTCGTCGCGATTGCAGAATGGTGACGAGGTCGAGATTCTGACTTCGGACGCTCAGTCCGCACCGCCATCTGCCTGGGAATCGCTTGCGGCAACCGGCAAAGCGCGGGCGGCGATCCGGCGCGCCACGCGCGCCGCCGTACGCGGTCAGTATGTCAGTCTTGGTCGGCGGATTGTGGAACGCCTGTTCATCCGCGCGAAGATCGAATACGCCGACGACAAGCTCACCGGCGCGTTGCCCCGGTTGGCGCGCGCGACGATTGAGGATGTCATGGCCTCGGTGGGGCGGGGGGAAATGCGCGCCGCCGATGTCGCGCGCGCGATGTACCCGGACTACAAGGAGGAGCGCTTAGGGCGCCCAGGCGTCAAGAAGAGCCTGGCGGCGAAACTCAAATTGAAATCGCTGCCGGATCCGGCTCGTGGTCCGGCGGTGATCCCGATAGGCGGCATCAATTCGGGCTTGCCGATCAAGTTCGCGCCCAGTGGTGGCGCGGTGCCGGGTGATCGTATCGTCGGCATCATCACGCCGGGTGAGGGTATCACGATCTATCCGATACAGTCGCCGGCGCTGACGAATTTCGAGGAAGAGCCCGAGCGCTGGCTCGACGTTCGTTGGGACGTCGACGACACTACGCCTCAGCGGTTCCCGGCGCGCATCGTGCTGGATAGCCTCAACGAACCCGGCAGTCTCGCACAGGTCGCGACCGTGATCGCCGAGCACGATGGCAATATTGACAATATCAGCATGACGAGGCGCTCGTCCGACTTTACCGAAATGACCATCGATCTCGAGGTCTACGATCTCAAGCATCTCAGCGCCATCATCGCCCAGTTACGCGCCAAGGACGTTGTGGCACGGGTCGAGCGGGTCAATGGCTAGTAATAAAGTGATATAGATCGCGACCGGTCTTCATGTGCAATCTCAGTTTGTCTTCCCAAGCCGGCAAAATCGACTGCTCACATTTTAGTTTAACGTCGCGATGCTAAGCCAACGCGATACGAAGCAGATTAAGAGTTCTTTGATGTCCCATCCTCCATCCATACGCCTAGGAGTTAATGTCGATCACGTCGCCACCATCCGTAACGCGCGCGGTGGCGATCGGCCGGATGTGGTGCGAATAGCGCTTGCGGCGATTGCGGCTGGCGCCGACGGCATTACCGCGCACCTGCGCGAGGATCGCCGTCATATTCGCGACTCCGACATGGCGAGGCTAAAGGCCGGAATTGCAAAGCCTCTCAATTTCGAGATGGCGGCGACGGCGGAGATGCAAGGGATCGCGCTCGCCACCAAACCGCACGCCGTTTGTCTGGTCCCCGAGCGGCGGGAGGAGCTGACCACCGAGGGCGGTCTCGACGCGGCCGGCCAATACAACGCGCTGGCGCCTTTCGTCGCAAAACTGAACGATGCTGGCATCCGGGTCTCGCTGTTCATCGCCGCCGACCCCAGGCAGATTGAGGCTGCGGCGAAACTGCGCGCGCCGGTGATCGAGATTCACACCGGCGGCTGGTGCGATGCTGTCGTGGAGGATGACAAAGAGAAGGCGGATGCCGAGTGGCGTCGTATTGTCGAAGGCGCGGCGTTAGCCAAGTCGGCGGGCCTTGAGGTTCATGCCGGCCATGGTCTCGATTACGCGACGGCGGAGACGATCGCAGCTCTGCCCGAGATCGTCGAACTGAATATCGGATACTTTATGATGGGCGAGGCGTTGCTTGTCGGCGTCGCCGAGACCGTTCGCACCATGCGTGCGGCCATGGATCGCGGACGCGCAACGCTGAAGATACGGACGGCATGATCATTGGCATCGGCTCCGACTTGATCGATATTCGCCGCGTGGCGACAGTCATGGAGCGTCATGGGGATCGATTTCTCAACCGGATCTTCACGGAGGTCGAGCGGGCGAAGGCCGAGCGGCGCGCCAGCAATGAGAAGATGGTGGTTGCGACCTATGCGAAACGGTTTGCCGCGAAGGAAGCGTGCGCCAAGGCGCTCGGGACTGGAATCCGGCAGGGCGTATGGTGGCAGGACATGGGCGTCATCAGTCTGGCGACCGGGCAACCCTCTATGAGACTAACGGGCGGGGCGCTGAAACGGCTGGAACTGCTCACGCCCTCCGGCCTTGAGGCCCGCATTGACGTGAGCCTTACCGATGACTGGCCGTTGGCGCAGGCTTTCGTCATAATTTCGGCCGTCGCAGCAGGCAAATTTTGAGTCGGCTGGCACTGAGTCTAAACTAAAATATGCTATTTATCAGATAGTTATCTGATTTTCACGACACGGTTGATTGCGCGGTCGTAAACAACCGTCTAAAACGCCGCAGGGACCACGATCAGGGTGAATCAGCTCGAATCGTGACGAATTGCGTGCGAATTCGTCCAAATACCAGAATTCACTGCGTTATTGTGCGGAACGGATACGCTTCGCTTGAAATGCTTTGCCATCGCTTTGAAACGGCGGCCACCTAGATAGGGAAACGATGAGCGTGTCATCCGGAACCAAAACTGAAAGCGGCGTCGGCGAGACCGTCCGTGTCGTTATCCACGCTCTCCTAATCGCACTGGTGATCCGGACCTTTCTGTTCCAGCCGTTCAACATCCCCTCGGGCTCGATGAAGGCGACGCTATTGGTAGGTGACTACCTGTTCGTTTCGAAATACTCATACGGCTACAGTCACTATTCCATCCCATTCTCACCGCCGCTGTTTTCAGGGCGGGTGTTCGGTTCTGAACCGAACAGGGGCGATGTCCTGGTGTTTCGTCTGCCGAAGGATAACACCACCGACTATATCAAGCGGGTGATCGGGCTGCCGGGCGACCATATCCAGATGAAGGAGGGGCTGCTCTACATCAACGATACACCGGTGCAGCGCGAACGGTTGCCGGATTTCGTGGGTGAAGACCCTTGCGGCTCTGATGCGACGGCGCGCGTAAAGCAGTGGCAGGAAACGCTGCCGAACGGCGTCACCTACAAAACGCTCGATTGCGTCGATAACGGCTTCTACGACAATACCAACGTCTACACCGTGCCGCCGGGCCATTTCTTCATGATGGGCGACAACCGCGACAACTCGACCGACAGCCGCGTGCTCTCCGCGGTTGGTTATGTGCCGTTCGAGAATCTGGTCGGACGGGCGCAGATGATCTTCTTTTCGATCGCGGAGGGCGAGCATGCCTGGCAGATTTGGCGCTGGCCCGCCGCGGTGCGCTGGAATCGCATATTCTCCATCGTGCGATGATCGACGAATCGGCTGATATTAAGCCAGTCCCGCCTCCCCACGACGTAGCCGTGCCATCCGGCGCGGAGCCGGTGGCGCTTGCCCCGAAGAAGAAGCGAGCCCGGACCACCACAAAAGCCATTATGGCCGCGATCGAACAGCGGTTGGGTCATAAGTTTGCTGATATCTCGCTGCTCACGACGGCCTTCACCCATGTCTCGGCGCTAAAGTCATCGCGCGGACGCTGCGATAGCTACCAGCGTCTCGAATTCCTCGGCGATCACGTGCTCGGTCTGGTGGTTTCCGACATGCTCTACCGTGCCTTCCCGCAGGCGGACGAGGGCGAATTGTCGAAGCGCCTGGCTGATCTGGTGCGCAAGGAGACGTGTATCGACGTTGCCAAGTCGCTCGATCTGCAAGAGGGCGTCAAGCTCGGCGCGGTCGGCGCTGGCGCCGGGGCTCGGCTACGCCGGTCCGTGCTCGGCGACATCTGCGAGGCGGTGATTGGGGCGGTTTATCTCGACGGTGGCTATGCGGCGGCAGCTACCTTCGTCGAACATAACTGGCTTGAGCGGATGCGCAAGCCAGTGCGACCGCTGCGCGACCCCAAGACCGTGCTGCAGGAGTGGGCGCAGGGCAAGGGGCTGCCGACGCCGGTTTACCGCGAAGTGGAGCGCACCGGGCCGCATCACGACCCGCGCTTCCGCGTTGCGGTGGAATTGCCGGGGCTGGAGGCTTCGGAAGGTATTGGCGGAAGTAAGCGTGCGGCGGAGAAGGCTGCGGCATCCGCCATGATCGCTCGTGAAGGTGTCAAGTGAGCGAGACCGGCCCGGCTGCGCGATGCGGTTTCGTGGCGTTGATCGGAGCGCCGAACGTCGGCAAGTCGACCCTGGTGAACGCGCTGGTCGGCTCCAAAGTCACTATCGTCTCGCGCAAGGTGCAGACCACTCGTGCGCTGATCCGCGGCATCGTTGTCGAGAACAACGCCCAGATCATTCTGGTCGATACTCCCGGTATCTTCGTCCCGAAGCGGCGGCTCGATCGCGCCATGGTTTCGACCGCATGGAGCGGAGCCTACGACGCCGATCTCGTCTGCGTGCTTCTCGACGCACGCGCGGGCATCGATGACGAGGCCGACGCCATCCTGACGAAGCTCGCTGGCGTGGCGCATCCGAAAATTCTGGTGCTGAACAAGATCGACCTCGTCCCCCGCGAAAAGCTGCTGGCGCTGACCAGCGCGGCCAACGAACGTCTCTCGTTCGAGAATACGTTCATGGTATCGGCGTTGTCGGGCGACGGCACCGATGATCTGCGTCGTGCGCTGGCCGGGCGCGTTCCGGAAGGGCCGTTTCACTATCCGGAAGACCAGATGTCGGACGCGCCATTGCGCCATCTCGCTGCCGAAATTACCCGCGAGAAAATCTACCGCCATCTGCATCAGGAACTGCCGTATCAATCAACCGTCGAGACCGACTCCTGGACCGAACGCAACGATAAGACGGTTCGTATCGAGCAGACCATCTTTGTTGAACGTGACAGTCAGCGTAAGATCGTTCTGGGAAAGAGCGGCGCGACCATCAAGGCGATCGGCGCCGAATCCCGCAAGGAGATCGGCGAGATCATCGGGCAGCCCGTGCATCTGTTTCTCTTCGTGAAGGTGCGTGAGAAGTGGGGCGACGATCCGAACCGTTATCGAGAAATGGGACTGGAGTTTCCCAAGGAATAGGCCGACGGAATGACCATCCCGAGAAACGTGCTGCGGTTTGAAGTTCTGCTGTACCTTTCGCTCCTGATCGATACGTTGTCGGCTGCTTTTATCGCACGCCCGTCGGCCGAGATCGACCAGGCGGCTGCGGTGAGCGCCGATACGTTCGTCGTTATCGTGTTTGTGTTATTTCTGCTTTTGGTGTGGCTTGCAGCACGGCAACGAAAGAATTGGGCGCGATGGGCGCTGGTCGTCGCGCTTGCGCTTTCGGTGCTTTCGATGCTCGGTTCCTTAAACTATGGGCTGACTCTGGCATTGTCAGTCGATCTGTTTTCGACCGGTTTGGCCGGAGCCGGACTATATTTTTCGTTCTCCGATGACGCGGAAAAGTGGTTCCACTGACGGTGCAATCGAATTGCTGCGAAACGGCAGGATACCGTAGACTGGCGCCATGGAATGGACCGACGATGGCATCGTGCTCGGAGTGCGGCGACATGGCGAGTCCGCGGCTATCGTCGAGCTTTTGACCCGCAGCCATGGGCGCCATCTCGGCCTTGTGCGTGGCGGAGCCGGATCACGGATGCGTCCGTTGTTACAACCCGGGAATTCGGTCAACGCGCTGTGGCGGGCGCGGCTTGACGAGCACCTCGGCACCTATGTGCTGGAAGGAACGCGCATGCGCGCAGCGAGCCTGCTCGCATCGTCACATGCGACCTATGGCGTGACCCATCTGGCAGCGTTGGCGCGCCTGCTGCCGGAGCGCGACCCGCATGAAGGCATGTTTGCGATGCTGGAAAGGACGCTGGATGATTTCGACAGCGCGGGCGGGGCGGCGATCCATCTGGTCCGGTTCGAGCTGGCGATGCTGACCGAGCTCGGTTTCGGCCTCGATCTGTCGGCCTGTGCTGCCACTGGCGCCACCGCAGACCTCATCTACGTCTCTCCGAAATCGGGCGGGGCCGTGTCGCGGCAGGCCGGCGAGCCCTGGCGCGACCGGCTCTTACCGCTGCCGCCTTTTCTCCGCGCGATCGACGACGAGCAAAACTGCTGGTCGGAACAAGACCTGCTGGACGGGTTTGAGCTAACCGGGCGCTTCCTGCTGCGCTATGTGCTGGAGCCGCGCGGGCAGGGCCATTCCGACGCTCGGGCCGGGTTTATCAACGCGGTGGTGCGAAAGCGGGCACCGGCAATTCCGGAGGGCGCGCACGCCGGGGCTGGCGGAGGCAGGGCATCCAGTTAGCCGCAGGTTGAGTTTACACCCTCCCCTCGAGAAGGGGAGGTCATTCGCACACCTTGTCGCCGTACCTGACAGGCGTTAACCCGTCCGCATGGGAAAACGATTGATTCCGGCTGAGCCGGCCGAAATTCATGAAGTGCAACTGCGGGATGCGCTGGAAGAGCGCTATCTCGCCTATGCGCTGTCCACCATCATGCACCGCGCATTGCCGGACGCCCGCGACGGCTTGAAACCCGTGCACCGGCGTATCCTTTACGGCATGCGGTTGCTGCGGCTCGATCCCGGCTCGGCCTTCAAGAAGTCCGCCAAGATTGTTGGCGATGTGATGGGCTCGTTCCATCCTCACGGTGATCAGGCGATCTACGATGCCATGGTGCGGCTCGCGCAGGATTTCGCCTCGCGATATCCGCTGGTCGACGGCCAGGGAAATTTCGGCAACATCGACGGGGATAATCCCGCCGCCTATCGTTACACCGAAGCGCGCATGACCGATGTGGCGCGGCTGCTGCTCGACGGCATCGACGAGGACGCCGTCGAGTTTCGTCCGAACTATGACGGCCAGAGCCGCGAGCCGGTGGTTCTGCCCGGCGGCTTTCCTAACCTGCTCGCCAACGGCGCGCAGGGTATCGCGGTTGGGATGGCCACCGCGATTCCGCCGCACAACGCCGCCGAACTTTGCGACGCCGCGCTACATCTGATCGACAAGCCGGACGCGAAATCGAAATCGTTGCTGAAATGGGTCAAAGGGCCGGACTTCCCGACCGGCGGCATCATCATCGATTCCAAAGAGAGCATCGCCGAGGCCTACACGACCGGGCGCGGCGCCTTCCGCACCCGAGCCAAGTGGCATCAGGAAGAAGGCGCGCGCGGCACCTGGGTCATCGTGGTCACGGAGATTCCGTGGCTGGTGCAGAAATCGCGACTGATCGAGAAGATCGCCGAACTGCTCAACGAGAAGAAGCTGCCGCTGGTCGGCGATATCAGGGACGAGTCGGCCGAAGACATCCGCGTTGTCATCGAGCCGAAGTCGCGCAACGTCGATCCCGAGCTGGTGATGGAATCGCTCTTCAAGCTGACCGAGCTTGAGAGTCGCATTTCGCTCAACCTCAACGTTCTCATCAAAGGCAAGATTCCAAAAGTCGTCGGCCTTGCGGAGTGCCTTCGCGAATGGCTGGACCATCTGCGCGACGTGCTGCTGCGGCGCTCCGCCTATCGCAAGGCGCAGATCGAGCATCGGCTGGAAGTGCTTGGCGGCTACCTGATCGCGTATCTGAACATCGACAAGGTCATCAAAATCATCCGCACCGAAGACGAGCCGAAGCCAGCCTTGATGAAGGCGTTCAAGCTGACGGAGGTCCAGGCGGAGGCCATCCTCAACATGCGCCTGCGTAGTTTGCGCAAGCTCGAGGAAATGGAGATACGCACCGAGGACAAGAACCTGCGGGCGGAACTCAAGGGTATCAATGCCGTGCTGGGCTCCGAAGCCAAGCAGTGGGAGAAAGTCGGCGAACAGGTGCGCAACGTGCGTGACATGTTCGGCCCCAAGACACCGCTCGGCAAGCGCCGCACCGTCTTTGCGGACGCGCCCGAGCACGATCTTGCCGCGTTGGAAGAATCGCTGGTCGAGCGCGAGCCGGTCACGGTCGTTGTATCCGACAAGGGTTGGGCGCGGACGCTGAAAGGTCACGTCGAAGATCTGTCGAACCTGTCCTTCAAGACCGACGACAAGCTCGGCTTCGCGTTTTTCGCTGAAACGACGTCAAAGCTGTTGCTGTTCGCCACCAACGGTAAATTCTATTCGCTCGACGTCGCGAAACTGCCGGGCGGACGTGGTCATGGCGAGCCGATCCGCCTGTTCATCGATCTCGAGCAGGATGCAGCGATCGTGTCGCTATTCGTCCACACTGGCGGCCGCAAGTTTTTGATCGCGAGCCATGAAGGGCAGGGGTTCGTCGTCAACGAAGACGATTGCGTCGGCACCACTCGCAAGGGCAAGCAGGTGCTCAATGTCGAGATGCCGAACGAGGCCAAGGCGATCGTGACGGTCGCGGGCGATCAGGTCGCGGTCATCGGCACCAACCATAAGATGGTGATCTTTCCGCTCGATCAGGTGCCGGAGATGGCGCGCGGCCGCGGTGTGCGATTGCAGAAGTATAAGGACGCAGGGCTGTCCGACGTCGCCGTATTCGATTCGAAAACCGGTTTGACGTGGCGGGACTCCGCGGGCCGCGAGCAGGGCTTGAGCTGGAAGGACTTGTCCGACTGGCGCGGCAACCGCGCCGACGCCGGACGCCTCGCGCACGGCCTACCGAAATCGAACAGGTTCGGCCGAACCATCTGACATCGTGATAGACATCTAAGCGGAGGCTGACCATGACCGTGACGATCTATCATAACCCGTCTTGTGGAACCTCCCGCAACACGCTGGCAATGATCCGGGAGAGCGGCGAGGAGCCGGTGATCGTCGAATACCTCAAGCACCCGCCGGAGCGTGCACGGCTTCGCGCGCTGGCTGACGCCATGGATCTTCCCGTTCGCGCGCTGTTGCGGGAGAAGGGCACACCCTATGCCGAGCTTGATCTCGGCAATCCCAAATGGACCGATGATCAGCTTCTGGATTTTATGCTGGCGCAACCGATCTTGATTCAACGCCCGATCGTGGAAACCCCGAAGGGCGTGCGGATTTGCCGTCCGGCCGAAACGGTGCTCGAACTGCTCGATTCTCCCGTCGCTTCTGGCGAGTAGGTCTCACGTACCGCATCTGGGTTGAACCCCGCGATCTCGGCGACGCGGTGCATCGCCGCTTGCGAACGCCTATAGCGTTTTCGAGCGAAGTGGAATCCGGTTCGCATGAAGAAAACGCGTCAATCAAAAATACTCTAGCGGAAACCGCTGCACACTTTTTTCTGCATCCCGCTCTAGATGCATTTGCAAATGAGTTGCAATAAAACTGGAGTTAGCCCATTATCACGTCCGATGGATATGAAAACATCCGCTTTGTCGCCCGAACCGGCTTCGGAGCCGTCGCAAGGGACCTTCTCGGCTGAGACTGGCTGGAGTTCGGAAGCGCCAGTCCGTCCCAGTCTCGAGGAGGTCCATGCGACGGTGCGGGTTCCCGCGACCGGGCACTGGCTGCGTCGCATGCTGGCCTTTGCGGGACCCGGTTACATGGTCTCGGTGGGGTATATGGACCCCGGCAACTGGGCCACGGACATCGCGGGCGGCTCGAAGTTCGGTTACACGCTGCTATCGGTCATCCTGCTGTCGAACCTCATGGCGATCCTGTTGCAGGCTCTGGCCGCCCGGCTCGGTATCGCTGCCGGACTTGATCTCGCGCAGGCATGCCGCGCCAGCTATTCGCGACCCGTCAATTTCATGCTTTGGCTGGTCTGTGAGGCCGCGATCATTGCCTGCGATCTGGCCGAGGTGATCGGCACGGCAATCGCGTTGCAATTGCTGTTCGGCATCCCGTTGATCGGCGGCGCGCTGATCGCGGCGCTGGATGCCTTTCTGCTGCTGCTGTTGATGAACCGCGGCTTTCGTTTCCTCGAGGCTTTCGTGGTCGCGCTATTGATCGTGATCGCGGTCTGTTTTGCGATCCAGATCGTCGCTGCCGCGCCACCGGTCGCCGAGATTTTGCGCGGCTTCGCGCCGTCACGCGAGATCGTTACCAATCCGGCAATGCTCTATATCGCCATCGGCATTATCGGCGCGACGGTCATGCCGCATAACCTCTATCTGCATTCGTCGATCGTGCAGACTCGGGCTTATCCGCGAACCACGGAGGGGCGGCGGAGCGCGATCCGCTGGGCGACCGCCGATAGCACGCTAGCCTTAATGCTGGCTCTGTTCGTCAACGCGGCCATTCTGATCGTCGCTGCCGCAGTGTTTCACCGCAGCGGACACACCGAAGTGGCCGAGATCGGAGATGCGTTCAGGCTGCTGTCGCCACTATTGGGTCTCGGCATCGCATCAACGCTGTTCGCGGTCGCGCTTCTCGCCTCCGGCATCAATTCCACAGTGACGGCGACGCTCGCAGGCCAGATCGTGATGGAAGGCTTCCTGCGTTTGCGGATGCCAATGTTGGCGCGGCGGTTCGTCACCCGCGGCATCGCCATCGTTCCCGTGATCGTCGTCACCGCGCTCTATGGCGAGAGCGGAACCGCGCAGCTTCTGGTTCTCAGTCAGGTCGTGCTGTCGATGCAGTTGCCGTTCGCGGTGATCCCACTCGTCCGCTTCGTCTCGGACCGGCGCAAGATGGGCGACTTCGCGATTTCAACCGGGACCGCCGCCGTGGCATGGATCATCGCGGGCGTGATCGTGATCCTGAATGTGAAGCTGTTGGCGGACACGGTTGCCGGATAGGGCACGGCATTGTAATCGTTCGAACGTGTGCTGGACCCTCTGAGGTCACCACGATCGGATGAGCATCTCCGTGGCTAACTGATTACTTCGATCGTCAGCTCGATGGTCTGCGTTTTGAAAGTGTTTCATCTCAAAGTAGGTTTCAAGATTCGCTCAACGCAGGTGCATTCAAAGCAGGACGGTAACGATGACGATAGATGGCAACGTAGTGACCTGTTTCTCTCAATCCTCGCAATGAGTGCTTACAATCGTTGTGGTGGAATGACCGGAGCGCGGTTGGCTTAGATTGCCGCGTCGCCTGTCGATCGACTGTTCTCATCCACGCGCAACCAGCCCGTGGGCGCAAGGCGCTGCTGTGGCAGGAAGCGGCCCTTGTAATCCATCTTCCGCGATCCCTCGATCCAGTAGCCGAGGTACACATAGGGCAGGCCGAGCCGCCGCGCACGCGAGATGTGATCGAGAATGATGAAGGTGCCGAGCGAACGGTTCTGTTCGGCCGGTTCGAAAAACGAATAAACCATCGAGAGCCCGTCGCTGAGCACATCGGTTAGCGCTACCCCCACCAGTTCGCCGCGTTCGTTGATACTGCTCACCGGGTTGCGCCTGCGATATTCGATGATGCGAGTCTCGACGTGGCTGTCTTCCACCATCATCGCGTAATCCAGCACGGTCATATCGGCCATGCCGCCGTGGCGGTGTCGCTGGTCCAGATAAGCGCGAAATACCGAGTATTGCTCCGACGTCGGCATTGCGGCACGCAGGTTGCCGACAATGTCAGCGTTCCGCGATAGCACCCTGCGGGCACTGCGCGACGGCCGAAATTCATCAGCGATCACCCTCACCGAAATGCAAGCACGACACTGGTCGCAAGCCGGACGATAGGCGATTGACTGACTGCGGCGGAAACCGCCATGAGTCAGCAGATCGTTGAGTTCGCCTGCCTTTTCGCCAACCAGATGAGTAAATACCTTGCGCTCGCTGCGATCGGGCAGATACGGACACGGCGAAGGCGCGGTCAAATAGAACTGCGGGGTATCTCGCGAGTGCTGGGTCACGGCGCCTTGTCAGCCTCCGACAAATTACATTGCAGCATCGCGCTCCCAGGGCTGACCGTCAATCCGGGTTGCCGCGATATCAATAGCTTCCATGTGGTTCCGCAACTGTCGCAAGATCCGAATTGTTGATGATGACGGTCCCCAACAACATGTCATGCAGCATGCGTCGCCGGTTGTTGAACAGGCTGATCAGGAGGATCAGCGGCGTAAACATCGACACCGAGATCCAGAACAGGATCGCGTGCATGGCACCGAGCACAAAATAACTTGGCTCGCCATGCCAGGTCCGCATTTCCAGACCCATGGCCCGCATCCCGATCGTCGCCGAATGTCGGCCGCCAAGTGTCACGCCGTAGTAAACGATGGCCCAGATCAAGGAGGCGGGCGACACCAGCCAGAATAGCGCCCAGCCGAGCCCGAGCGTGATGACGCCGAATATTGCGATGAAGATCATGCCAAGGATCACTGGTATCGAAAGCACCAGCAGATCGATCAGGAATGCAAAAAAGCGCCGGGCCAAAACACCGCGAAACAGCTCGGGCTGCATCCAGGGATCAAACGCACGCCGCTGGAACTCGGCAGAGTTGCCACTCTGCGCAGTGTTGAAGCCACCATCGGCCATGTCCAATCCTCCACGGCGCTCAGCACGGCATTTCTGCCGCCCTTCGACATGGCGACGTGCTGCCTGGGTTACAAGCCCTCAGAAGCTCAGAGGCGTACGGAACGGTGGCGTACGGGCCGGGGAGGGAGGATCAGCCGTTTCGTTTCAGCTTCTCCGCTGCCTCCGCAGCAAAATAGGTGAGTACGCCGTCGGCGCCGGCGCGTTTGAAGGCAACGAGGCTTTCCATCATCGCCCGATCGCGGTCGATCCAGCCATTGCCTGCAGCGGCGGCAATCATCGCGTACTCGCCCGACACCTGATAGGCGAAGGTTGGCATTCCAAACGTGTCTTTTACGCGCCGCACAATGTCGAGATAGGGCATACCCGGCTTCACCAAGACCATGTCGGCGCCCTCGGCAATATCGAGTTCGACTTCACGCAGCGCTTCGTCGGAATTGGCGCTGTCCATCTGATATGTGCGTTTGTCTCCGGTGAGCGCCTTGGCCGAACCGATGGCGTCGCGGAACGGGCCATAAAACGCGGATGCATACTTCGCGGCATACGCCATGATCTGCACATCGACGAACCCCGTTTCGTCGAGAGCCCTTCGAATCGCACCGACGCGGCCATCCATCATGTCGGACGGAGCAATGATGTCGCAGCCGGCTTCCGCCTGCACCAGCGCCTGCTGGACCAGAACCGCAACGGTTTCATCGTTGAGTATCCTGCCGTCCTCAATCAGACCGTCATGGCCATGACTGGTGAAAGGGTCGAGCGCCACGTCGCAGAGCACGCCGAGGTCCGGAAATTCCCGCTTGATGGCGCGGACCGACTTGCAGACCAGATTCTTGGTATTGAGGGCTTCGCTGCCGGAGAGGTCTCGCAACGCGGGATCGGTGTAGGGGAACAGCGCGATGCAGGGGATGTTCAGCTTGAGCGCTCGTTCAGCGTCACGCACGCACTGGTCCACGCTAAGACGGTCGACCCCGGGCATTGAGGGAACAGGCGTCCGTCCGTTGGCGCCATCGGCGACGAACAGCGGCCAGATGAGGTCGTCGGTTGTCAGAACGCTTTCGCGGACCAAACGGCGGGCCCATTCCGCTTTGCGGTTACGACGAAGCCGGGCCACGAGATCGAGCGGAGGGGCGGTGATCGCGGCATCGCGGCGGGGTCCATCCCGCATTTCAATGGGACGCCCGTATTTTATCGCCATGTTGCCGACACTCCCGAAGGCCAGAACCAATTGGATTTTTGTAGCATCAGGAACCGGCTTCGTCACCGCGCTCGTGCATCTCGGTGCATTGCAATTGATTTTATGGTTCCGGAAAGTCATGAATTGATCTCGCATGGCTGTCGGTTCCGGTTGTGAGCATCCTGATGTCTAAAACCTCATCGCGCGAGCAGATCCCGCGGGATCAAGCCATGTCGGTGGCAAGAAGTTCGACTGCACAGACAGAAGCCGACGAAAACCTCTGGACCCGGCGACTTGTGGTGTTTCTGCGGGCCATGGCGGTGCTATCGCTCGTCGTTGGGCTCTATCATTGGGCTCAATTGACCGGATTCATAGGCAGCGAGGACGACGGCTTTGAGAACCAGATGGTGGCCTGGCAGGCGGCGACGATCTACTTCGCCGTGATCGAGCTTGTGGCTGCCGTGGGTCTATGGCTGGCCACGCCATGGGGCGCCGTCGTGTGGCTGACCACGGTGGTCTCAATGGCCGTCGTCGAACTTATGTTTCCGGCGATCTACGGCGGCAACCTGATCATCGTCGGATTGGAAACCGCATTGCTCACGGCCTATCTGGCGCTGGCATGGATGGCTGCGCGTGAACGGCCGCCATAGATGAGGCGTGCGACGAGCGTCGGGCCGATAGAAGGGAGCACGGCTTGAACTGTAGCGGCTCTTCCGAACGGACGTCATTTCCAGATCGGAGATGACGAAGTCCCGTAAAGTTTTCCGAGAATTTTTCGCAATAAGAATTTGGTCACCCTAACGGCCCGGTTATCTATATTGACCGAGTATTTCAAATCTGAACCGTGCTGTTTCTGAATGCGACAGCGGTCGCACACGAAGCGTGAACAGCGCAGCGGAAACGTCAACGAAGGGTTGCGAAATGCCCTTTTCTGGCGACTTAATCGGCGATTCACTCTCTTAAATTCATGATGTCTTTATTGTCTTATTTAAGCTGATCTTCAAACGCCCCCCCTAAGGTCTCAGCTATCAGGCGGAACACAAGTTTCGTCGAATAAGTCGAAAAACGACAACAGGGGATGTCATCATGAAAGCCGTTGCGAAGGCTCACGAGCCCGCGGAACAGGTTGCCGGCCAGGCACCGGTGCAGTCGCTCTATCTCGAAGCATTGACCTTGGTCGAGCGACTGCATCGCAGACTGCTCGATGTCATTAAAGATGAATTCGATCGTCGCGGTCGGGCCGACATCAATTCGGTGCAGGCGCTTCTTCTCTATAACATCGGCGACAAGGAACTAACGGCCGGTGAGCTGCGAACCCGCGGCTACTATCTCGGCTCCAACGTTTCTTACAATCTGAAGAAGCTCGTCGAGCTTGGATTCCTCGATCATCAGCGCTCGCGCGTGGATCGCCGCTCGGTGCGAATCCGCTTGACCACGCAGGGCCAGGAGATTCGACGCATCGTCGATGCGCTTTATCAAAAGCACGTCAAGACTGTCGAACAGGTCGGCGGCATCTCAAACGAGGAGTTCGCAACGCTGAACAAGTCGTTGCATCGCCTTGAGCGCTTCTGGACTGACCAGATTCTATATCGGCTCTGAGTTTTCTCCGGAACAGGGCGAAGTCGGCAGCAAGATCGGCAACCCGTTCTCCGGATACCCTGAACGCGATATTCCCCGCATTTGCGCCCATCGGCCCGGTTCGTCCGGAGCCGGGGGCGTTTTGTCGTTGTTTGGTGGCGATAACAGCACCTGGTAACGCCACCTGAACGCTACTTGCCGTTCGCTTCACGGTTTGCAGTCGATTGCGGTACAGAGGCAAGGCATATGAAAGGTCTGCTCACATGATCACCGAGATCGCGCAAATCGAGATCAAGCCGGGCAGCGAGAAAGATTTTGAGGCTGCTGTGTCGCAGGCTCAAACGATCTTCAAGCGCTGCAACGGCTGGAGAGGTTTTGAGTTGCATAGGTCCATCGAGAGACCGTCACGCTACAGGCTGCTGATCAAATGGGAAACGCTTGAAAACCATGTCGTGGATTTTCGCGAATCCTCAAACTTCACCGAATGGCGTGCGCTGGTGGGGTCATTCTTCGCTTCGCCCCCCGAGGTCGAACACACCGAAACGGTGGTGATTTCCAGCGTCTGACGGCAAGAACTTTTCCGCTTCTGATGGAACAGTAGCGGAGCTCTCAGATTTTGATTTTGACGTGTTGTCTTCGCGCGAACCGGTACTTACTTCGCTCGAAAACGCTATAGTTAGCTCTGGGCAACCGCAGTTTGATCCGGCCAGACGTGGTTCAGCACCACCTTGATGACCGCAATCAAAGGCAGCGCCAGCGCCAGACCCCACACGCCGAACAGCACACCGAGGAAAATTTGTGCCGCGAACAACGTCGCAGGCGGAATGCTGATGGCGTGGCGCTGAATTAGCGGCGTTAGTACGTTGCCTTCAAGAAATTGCACGGCGAGATAGAGCGCGAAGGAGCTGATGATCGCGGTGAATCCGGAGCCGAGGCTCGCCAGCACGATAAGAGCGCCCGCCAGGATGGCGCCGACGTTGGGGATGAACGTCAGGAGCCCGGTAACGAAGCCCAGCACCAGCGCGCCGGGAATGCCGATCACGGTCAACCCGATCCATGTCAGCAGGAACAGCGTGGCCATGGTGGCCATTTGACCGAGCAGCCACCGGCGCAATGTCTCGCTGACATCGTCGATGAGGCGCGTTGCTTCGGGTAGTCGTTGTCTAGGCACGAAACGCAGGATGCCGTCTCGATAGAGTTTTGGCTGTGCCGCCAGTAACAGCCCCAGGAAGATGATGATGAAGAAGTTGCCAACGCCCTCAAAGACGTGGGCTAGAATTTTGATGGTCTGAGTGACGATTGCGCCGGTTCCGGAGGCGATGGTGCTGGCGTCGGGTAGTTTCGGGCCGAGCGACGGCGAGGCAGATGTGGTGGGCGTCGGAATGGCACCGGCGTCGGTTGGCGCCGCCTTGGTGCCCAGGTTGAGGAAGCTGGTGTCGATCCCTTGCTTCTCGAGAAAATCCTTGGCGTTGCCAAGCTGCGCGCGGAGGGTCGAACTCAATGCCGTAGCCTGTTGGGCGATGGTTGCGCCGCCGAGTACAACCACACCGGACAACAGCCCGGTGAACAGGAGGCACACGATCACCAGCCGCAGGGTTTGATTTCCGCCGAACACCCGGCGCAGCAGATCCGCCATGGCCGTGAGGAACACGCCAAACAGGATGCCAGCGAACAGCATGAACAGCGTTGCTGCGGAATACCATGCCAGTGCGAGGGCTGCGCCAAAGGCGACAATGCCAATGCCGCCGGCCGCGATCGAGCGGGCAAGAGACCGCCGTTCGAAGCCCTGAGTTTCAGGCGAACCGTCCACTTTCAACCTCACTGATTCCCAAAGCAGGCACTCTTTCTGCAAACCCCGCAGGGATCAAGCTGGCGCGACCGTACGGAGTACGACCGTTCAACAAAAAGGGCGCCCCGCGATGGGCGCCCTTGAGCTTTCGAAACCTGCGGAAGATTTCGCAGGTCGCGATTACAGCGAGTAGTACATATCGAATTCGATAGGGTGCGGCGTCATCTCGAAGCGCTCCACCTCGGCCATCTTCAATTCGATGAAGGCGTTGATGAAGTCGTCGTCAAACACACCGCCGACCTTGAGGAAGGCGCGATCCTTGTCGAGGTTTTCCAGCGCTTCGCGCAACGAGCCGCAAACCGTTGGAATCTGCTTCAGCTCTTCCTTCGGCAGATCGTAGAGGTCCTTGTCCATGGCGGGGCCGGGATCGATCTTGTTCTTGATGCCGTCGAGGCCCGCCATCAGCATCGCAGCGAAAGCGAGATACGGATTGGCCATGGGGTCAGGGAAACGAACCTCAACACGCTTGGCCTTCGGCGAGGTGGTGTAGGGGATACGACAGGAGGCCGAACGGTTGCGCGCCGAATAGGCGAGCAGCACCGGCGCCTCGTAGCCCGGGACCAGGCGCTTGTAGGAGTTGGTGGAGGGATTGGTGAAGGCGTTGATCGCCTTGGCATGCTTGATGATGCCGCCGATATAATACAGGCAGGTTTCCGATAGGTCGGCGTACTTGCTGCCGGCGAAGGTCGGCTTACCGTCCTTCCAGATCGACTGATGAACGTGCATGCCCGAGCCATTGTCGCCGTAGACGGGCTTCGGCATAAAGGTGGCGGTCTTGCCGTAGATGTGCGCGACCTGATGAATGCAGTATTTATAGACCTGCATCTGATCGGCCATGTGGGTCAGTGTATCGAACTTCATGCCGAGTTCGTGTTGGGCAGATGCCACCTCGTGGTGGTGCTTCTCGACCTTCACGCCCATGCGGGCCATGGAGCCAAGCATCTCCGAACGCATGTCTTGGATCGAATCCTGCGGTGGAACGGGGAAGTAGCCGCCCTTGTTGCGGATGCGATGACCTAGATTGCCGCCCTCATATTCGGTATCGGAATTAGTCGGCAACTCAGAGGAATCGAGCTTGAATCCGGTGTTGTAGGGCGTGGACTGAAAGCGCACGTCATCGAACACGAAGAACTCGGCTTCCGGGCCGACGTAGACCGTATCGCCGATGCCTAGCGATTTTACCATCGCTTCGGCTTTTTTTGCGATTCCGCGCGGGTCGCGATTATAGGGCTCGCCTGTGGAAGGCTCCAGGATGTCGCAGGTGATCACCATGGTGGTCTCGGCGAAGAACGGATCGATCGACGCCGTCGCCGGATCGGGCATCAGCATCATGTCGGATTCGTTGATCGCCTTCCAGCCGGCGATCGATGAACCATCGAACATCGTGCCCTCGGCGAAAAATTCCTCGTCGATCATGCTCACGTCGAAGGTGACATGTTGCCACTTACCGCGCGGATCAGTGAATCGCAGATCGACGTACTTTACGTCGTTGTCCTTGATTGATTTCAGGACGTCATTGGCGGTCTTCATAAATACCCCTTGTCTATGCTGGTCTTGGTAATCGGCGGCGCGAAGCGGCCGTCTGTATGGCTTGTTGTGTGGATGTCGTTCTCAAAGGGTCTAGATTGCGTCGAGGCCGGATTCCCCCGTTCGGATCCGAATAGCCTCTTCGATATTGGATACGAAGATCTTGCCGTCGCCGATGCGGCCCGTTTGGGCGGCGCGCCTGATGGCCTCGATGGCTTTTTCGACCAGATCATCGCCGATCACAATCTCGATTTTGACCTTGGGCAGGAAGTCCACCACGTATTCCGCGCCGCGATAGAGCTCGGCGTGTCCTTTCTGCCGGCCAAAGCCTTTCGCTTCGATCACGGTGATGCCTTGCAATCCCATCTCCTGCAGAGCTTCCTTTACTTCGTCAAGCTTGAACGGTTTGATGATGGCTTCGATCTTTTTCATTGAACGTCTCCTGGCGCTTTCAATATCCAGCCAGGGGCTGATGCGCGCTCACACTGCCGCCTGCAGCAGCGGTCATGCACTGGTTTTCGGACGGACAAAAGTCGCGGGACACGCTTCATTGCCCGCCAGTGGATACACTGGGTCGAATTTCGCCTTCAAAGCAGGGTTTGTGCCAATACGCAATTTGTAAAAAACATCCATAATATCATACGATTAAGGTAACTTGACATATCTGTAGGTGAGCGTCTGACCAGCGGCCAGACTATAAATTAGGCACTACGTTTATTTTTTGTGCAACGTTGGATGTGCGAGACGGGCACGTTGCCGCTATCGGGTTTGAGGCCATGGAGATTCTGACGACCGGCGAAATGGAGCAGGCCGATCGGCTGGCGATTGCGGGAGGCACGTCGGGTTTTGCCCTGATGCTGCGTGCCGGGCAGGCGGTCGCGGACACAGCCGCCGACCTCGCAGAGGAAGGCTCGATCCTGGTTGTCGCCGGATGCGGTAACAACGGCGGGGACGGGTTCGTGGCTGCTACGGAGCTGGCGGCGCGCGGTTACGACGTTTCGGTCATCCTGATGTGCGAGCGAAGCAGCCTCAAGGGCGACGCCGCGCTCGCAGCAAAAGGTTGGAAAGGACCGGTGCTGCCTTGCGACCTCTCCACGCTCGGCTCACCCGCGCTGATCATCGATGCGCTGTTCGGCGCGGGTCTCAACCGGCCGGTCATGGGTGACGCCCGTGCGATGATCGAGGCAATCATCGCCAACGGCGCGCCGGTGCTCAGCATCGATCTGCCGAGCGGCATTAACGGCACCACTGGCGCGATCATGGGCGCGGCGATACGCGCTACCGAAACGGTAACGTTCTTTCGCAGAAAACCGGCGCATTTGCTTTTACCGGGTCGGATTTTTTGCGGCCGGGTGCGCGTGGCCGATATCGGTATCACCGATGCGGTACTGCATAAGATTCGCCCTATAACCTTTGAGAATATCCCGGATTATTGGCAGAGCGTGTTTCCAGTGCCACCTATCGACGGGCACAAATATGCGCGCGGCCATGCCGTCGTTGTGTCCGGCAATCTGACATCCACGGGCGCTGCCCGACTGTCCGCGCGCAGCGCGTTGCGCATGGGAGCCGGGCTTGTGAGCGTGCTTTCCCCCGACGATGCGCTGGGCGCGAACGCGGCGGCGCTGACTGCCGTGATGGTACGCCGCATGAATGACGCGGCCGGTCTCGCGGAAATCCTGGAAGATCGGCGCATCAATGCCTGCGTGATCGGACCTGGCGCCGGGATCGGCGAGGAAACGCGAGCACTTGTGACGACGGCTATTGCAGCCAAGCGGGCGCTGGTGCTCGACGCCGACGCACTGACGAGCTTTGCCGACGCGCCGGGTCGCTTGTTCGAGACCATCAAGCAGAGCGGAAGCGCCGACATTATCTTGACCCCACACGAAGGAGAGTTCCATCGTTTTTTCAGTGAGATGATTGAGAAACATCCACTTCGATCAAAACTTGAGCGGGTGCGTGCCGCGGCCGAGCGTTCGGAAGCGGTCGTTCTGCTCAAGGGGCCGGACACGGTGGTGGCCTCGCCCGACGGCCGCGCGACGATCGCGGCCAATGCCCCGCCATGGCTGGCGACGGCAGGCTCGGGCGACGTACTGTCCGGCATGATCGGCGGGCTGCTGGCGCAGAGGGTGCCGGCCTTCGAGGCGGCGTGCATGGGGGTCTGGATGCACGGCGAGACGGGGCTCGAGGCGGGACCGGGACTGATCGCCGAGGATTTGCCGGAGGTGTTGCCCGCTGTCTTGCGGCGGCTCTACGATCGGTTCGAGGTTGATTACTAAACAGCTACTCAACAGCGAACCAACTGACCTGGCGCGGCGCGCTCCATTCCACAGCCATCGTTTCGATCAGCCATGCTCCGGCGACGTCAGCGACAAAAGCGATGCGTTGGGTCTGCCCTGTATCGACCAGCACCGTATCCAGCCAGAACGGTTTCCATCCGTCGTCGAGCCGGTCCAGCAGGCGGGCGTGATGGCCATGCAGGCGAAAGACCATGGGCTTTGCTGTCGTGTTTGTCAGCGCAAGCACGGCGGTCCGGCCGCGTTTGACACGGAAGGCGGGGGGCCTACGCGTGCTAAAGAGCGCCGGGCGACTCCATGAAGTTGGAGTTCCTTCAGAGGAGGGCAGCGGCACGTCGGCGCGCAGCGCGTTCCTGAGATCGAGTCTCGCAGGCAGGCTGGTGGATGGCAACGCAGGCGGCGCCGGCAGCGGCGCGGCCCGGCCCGGCCCGTCAGCTGAAACGTGCAGGCGGGCGATCTCATGTAGTTTGCCGCCGCCGTCATGCAGGGCGATGGCTGATGTCGTTCCCGACGGCAACGTGGCGTCTATAACGGCGTCGATCCGGGTTCCCGGGGCCAGTACCAATCGGCCGTTGCGCGCCAGAAACGGCTCCGCCGGCTGGCTGTCGATCGCTATGATCCGTACACCAAGATTTTTGATTTCAATAGCAATTACATTGCGTTGACAGGCATTTATGAACCTTAGCCTAAGTCGCTCGTTGATGTGAAGGTTAATGTCGAGCGATGGCTTTCCATTCACCAGGTAGAGAGGCGGTCCGACCTTTTTTTCGGTCGTTCCGGGCGCGACAGGAAGTCCTTCAGCATCCAGCCGCCAGTCCTCAATCAGCATGACCTCGTCACGGTCGACTTCCGCCGGCGTCTGTTCCTCGACGATCAGAGCCTGCGCGGGCGAGGGCTGCGCCAGACCATCTCCCAGCAGGCGGCTATCGCACATAAAAGTTCCGGCCTGCCGGAAGGGGAGTGAATAGCGATCGGTTTCGCCCGGCGAGATAGGGGGCCGAGCGGTCAATGGCTCGATGGCAGCCGCGCCATCTAATCCATGCCAGTTCAAAACAAACGGCGCCGGCAGGCCGTTGTTCACGACGAGGCCCATGCTCTCGCTTTGGCGGAAACGGAGGCTTCCGGAGGAGCCGTCGGTCTTCAGGGACCAGACCGTGGTTTCGCGATGATCCGGCCCAAGTGAAAGGGGGGTGGGCATCGCGTCAATGGCGTGTATTTGAGGATGTTGCGATTGCGCATGGATCGTGGCGGCGGGTCCTGCCGCGGCGGCTGCCCCGAAACCGGCCAGAAGATGCCTCCGGGTTAATCGAGCAGGACGAAACATCATTTGCCAATGCCGATCATGTTCTTCGGACCCTGTCCAGCACGGCCATTTTTTTACTGCAGACGGATGCCGCCATGTTATAAGCCCGCCGCATCGAAGCGCCTCGATGACGGCGGGAGATATCCGTTGCCCTCGATGCGCCTGGTTTCAACTCGTTCCGGTTTTAACTCGTTGGAGCATGAGGTCTACCGAAAGCCGCTTCGCATTTTTCGGCATCATTTGACATTCGCTTTGCCGACTCCCAGCCAAATGGTAGCAAATGTCAAACCCACTCCACCGGCGGGCGTGGCGGAATTGGTAGACGCGCTGGATTTAGGTTCCAGTGACGAAAGTTGTGGGGGTTCGAGTCCCTCCGCCCGCACCAAGCGCTAAAGCGTTTGAGCAGATGATTTCAGGCAGCTATCCGGGTTGGATACATGCCGGCCGTACACCGATGCAGGCGTTTTGCCGCGCATCGACCGATTGACAATGATTCGGCCATTCCAGCCGGATCGAGCGGAAGAAGATTGACGTCATGCAGGTGAACGAAACCCTCGCCGAGGGACTGAGACACGAGTTCCAGGTCAGCATTCCGGCCGCCGAAATCGCGGCCAAGGCGGATGAGCGGCTCGTCGACCTCAAGGACAAGGTGAAGATCAACGGCTTTCGTCCAGGGAAAGTGCCGGTCAGCCACCTCAAGAAGCTCTATGGCCGCTCCTTGATGGTCGAGACCATCGAAGACACGATCCGCGATACGAATATGCAGATCGTCAACGACCGTGGCTTCAAACTCGCAGGTAATCCCAAGGTAACGATGCCTTCGGAGGAGAAGGAGATCGAGGATATCCTCGCGGGCAAGTCCGACCTCAGCTATAGCGTGGCGATCGAAGTCGTGCCGCCGATCGAACTAGCGGACTTCAAGTCCTTCACCATCGAGAAGCCGGTGGTCGATGTTAGCGACGCCGACGTTGACGAAGCCATCAAACGGATCGCCGATCAGAATCGCACCTACTCCAACAGGACGGAGGGCGCGAAGGCCGAGAATGGCGATCGCGTCACCATTTCGTTCAAGGGCACCATCGACGGCGAGCCGTTCGAGGGCGGGAGCAGCGAGGATATCCTGGTCGTGCTGGGATCGAATGCCCTCATTCCGGGGTTCGAAGAGCAGTTGGTTGGGGCCGGAGTCGGCGAGACTCGCACGGTCAAGGCGTCGTTCCCTCAGAACTATGCGGACTCAGAGCTTGCCGGGAAGGATGCAGAGTTCGAGACCACGGTAAGCCTGATCGAGGCGCCGGAGGATATCAAGATCGACGACGAGTTTGCCAAGTTGCTCGGTCTGCAGGAGCTCGATCAGTTGAAGCAAGTCGTCCGCGAGCAGCTCAGCGCTGAATTTGCCCGAGCGATGAGGCAACACGTCAAGCGCGCGCTATTTGATCGTCTCGATGAGACGCACAAGTTCGATGCGCCCCCGACGCTGGTTGAAGAGGAGTTCGAACAGGTTTGGCAGTCGATCACGGCGGAGATGGAAAAAGAGAAGAAGACCTTCGCCGACGAGAACACCACCGAAGAAGAGGCCAGGGCAGAGTACCGCCGGATTGCAGACCGCCGGGTACGACTCAGCCTGGTACTCTCGGAGATCGGCGAAAAGAACAAAATCTCGGTCGCGGATGATGAAATCAACCGTGCGTTGATTAGTCGCGCCCGCCAGACGCCGGGCCGTGAGAAGGAAATTTGGGATTACTATCAGAAAAACCCGCAAGCGCTGGCTCAGATTCGCGCGCCCCTTTTTGAGAACAAGGTGGTGGATTACATTCTTGAACTCGCCACGATCACGGAAAAGAGTGTGACGCGCGAGGACCTCTTTAAGGAACACGAGGCGCACAGTACCGAGATCTGACCGACCGCGCGTTGGGGTCTGTACAGCGCCGCATGATATTATGGGTATGGATCGGATCCGGCGTCGCGATACGGTCCCGTCAGGCTGCGAATCGGTTCAGTTTGTGGAGTGAGCCTGACATTCGAGGCGGGGGTGCCGTCCAGGACCAGCTCGTACTGCGCGACCTTTCGTGGCGAACGTCAAAATCGAGGGCGCCAGCAAATTACGATTCCGGCGTGGCTTAGGTTCAGTCTTGTCGCCCAAGCGATGAACTTATATCTGTGGGCCGTGCTTGCCGAGTCCTGCATCACGGGACATTCATCCGCACCGGAAGAACTGAAGACTCTCGGTTTCTCGGATGTTCGTCGCCGCCAACCGCTGACACAAACTTTTGGGTGATCAATGCGCGATCCAGTGGAAACCTACATGAACCTCGTGCCGATGGTGGTCGAGCAGACCAATCGCGGCGAGAGGGCCTACGATATCTTCTCCCGGTTGCTGAAGGAGCGCATCATCTTTGTGACCGGCCCGGTCGAAGACAACATGGCGATGCTGACCGTTGCGCAGCTCCTTTTCCTGGAGGCGGAGAATCCGAAAAAGGAAATCTCGATGTACATCAATTCGCCGGGTGGCGTGGTGACTTCGGGTCTGGCGATCTACGACACGATGCAGTTCATTCGTCCGCCGGTCGCAACGCTGTGCACCGGACAAGCTGCGTCGATGGGCTCGTTGCTGCTGGCCGCAGGCGAAAAGGATATGCGGCACGCACTGCCGAACGCGCGCATCATGGTTCACCAGCCCTCTGGCGGTTTCCAGGGGCAGGCGACGGACATTATGCTGCACGCGCAGGAAATTCTGAGCCTCAAGAAGCGACTCAACGAGATCTACGTCAAGCATACGGGACAGACCTACCAGGCGATCGAGGAGGCGCTGGAGCGCGATAAGTTCCTCACGGCTGACATGGCTCGTGACTTCGGCATCGTTGATAAAGTGATCGACAAGCGCGCTGAAGAACCGGCCGCACCGAAGGCTTCGTAACGTATCAAGGCTCCGTCCAGTGACGAACGGAAGGCCGGTTGATCCCGATCCAGTTTGAACCATCGCGATTGCACGGCGATGGTTTCTGAAAAGTTCCTTGTCCTTCCGCGCGAAGTATCCGCCTGACTGGCATGATACCGGCGCAACGCTGGACCAGTTTTTGGCAAGGGAAGAGTCGCCTCCCTGGGCCAAATCAGGCTATTGTCGCATTGCGGATGGCTGCCGATTAGCGAATTCTTGAGAGTCGGGGAGCCATGGTGCGGTTGCTGCGTTTCAACTGGCGGTATGCGCAGGAGAATCGAATGGACCCGCGATTCGCGCGGGGTTGAGAGCGCAGGGTCTTTTCTGGTACGGACTTTGCTCATATGTAAACCCGTTAGACCGGATGTGCCGGATCGGAACGGGCGAGCAGGCGAACAGGCGGGATCGAGCGTCGGACGGAGACAGGAATGAGTAAGGTCGGTACGGGCGACTCCAAGAATACGCTGTATTGTTCGTTTTGCGGCAAGAGTCAGCACGAGGTGCGCAAACTGATCGCGGGCCCGACCGTGTTCATCTGTGACGAATGCGTCGAGCTCTGCATGGACATCATTCGCGAGGAGAACAAGTCCTCGCTGGTGAAGTCGCGCGACGGCATTCCGACTCCGAAGGAGATATGCAAGGTTCTGGACGACTACGTCATCGGGCAGGGCCACGCCAAGAAGGTACTTTCGGTTGCGGTCCACAATCACTACAAGCGGCTTAACCATCAGACCAAGCATAACGACGTCGAACTCGCGAAGTCGAACATCCTGCTGATCGGACCGACCGGATCGGGCAAGACGCTGCTTGCGCAGACGCTGGCGCGTATCCTCGACGTTCCGTTTACCATGGCGGATGCAACGACGCTGACCGAGGCCGGCTACGTCGGCGAGGATGTCGAGAACATCATCCTGAAGCTGTTGCAGTCGGCGGACTACAATGTCGAGCGTGCGCAACGCGGTATCGTTTATATCGACGAAATCGATAAGATCTCACGCAAGTCCGACAACCCCTCGATCACGCGTGACGTGTCGGGTGAGGGCGTGCAGCAGGCGTTGTTGAAGATCATGGAAGGCACAGTGGCTTCGGTTCCGCCGCAGGGCGGCCGGAAGCACCCGCAGCAGGAGTTCCTGCAGGTTGATACCACGAATATCCTGTTCATCTGCGGGGGCGCGTTCTCGGGCCTAGAGAAGATCATCTCGGCGCGAGGACGCACGACGTCAATCGGTTTCGCTGCGCAGGTGCTTGCGCCGGAAGACCGCCGCACTGGCGAAATCTTCAGGCATGTCGAGCCGGAGGATTTGCTGAAGTATGGCTTGATCCCGGAATTCGTCGGACGTCTGCCCGTCGTGGCCACGCTCGAGGATCTCGACGAAGCATCGCTGAAAAAGATTTTGACCGATCCCAAGAATGCGCTGGTGAAACAGTATCAGCGGTTGTTCGAGATGGAGAATATCGAGCTGACGTTCGCCGACGAGGCGCTCGGCGCGGTGGCCCGCAAGGCCATCGAGCGCAAGACCGGCGCGCGTGGGTTGCGCTCGATTCTCGAAAGCATCCTGCTCGAAACCATGTTCGATCTTCCGGGCCTGGAAGGGGTCGAGGAGGTCGTGATCTCGCGCGAAGTGGTCGAAGGAACCGCGCGACCGCTGTACATTTACGCCGACCGCTCTGATCGCGCGAGCGAAAGCAGCGCCAGCGCCTGATCCGACCGTTTTTCGGCTGTCTCGTGCCTCGCTGGCGGTTAGCCGCGAGGGGGTCTTGCTTTACAAGCCGATGGCTCCTGTAGGTTGCAAGCCGACGCTCCGTGTCGGTTACAAGCCGCTGATTTCCTTCACTTGACACGCTGGTGGTGGATGGCCACCTTATGCTGTCGGCGGCGGCGCATGTTCGCTAGCTGCTCACGACCTCGGGCAGGTGAGGCCTCGGTTCGCAAAGGCCCATTCTTCTCCAGGAAACTCGGCACCTTGTGGCGGTTGCGCATTGACATGCGGCTGCGAACAAGGGGGCGCAACAAAAGGAACAAGGCTATGACCGCCTCGAAACCCCGGCCAGCTATAGTCCACGGCGAAATCCATGCCTATCCGGTGCTTCCGCTTCGCGACATCGTCGTTTTCCCGCACATGATCGTGCCGCTGTTCGTCGGCCGCGAGAAATCGATCAGGGCGCTGGAAGAGGTGATGAAGAACGATGGGCTCATCATGCTAGCGACGCAGAAGAACGCGTCGGACGATGATCCTGTGCCAGATTCTATCTATAAAATCGGAACGCTCGCCAGCGTGCTGCAACTGCTGAAGCTACCCGACGGCACGGTGAAGGTGCTGGTGGAAGGTCTTGAGCGGGCGCGCGTCGAGACCTATTCCGACCGCTCCGACTATTATGAGGCGACCGCGGTCGCGCTGGCTGACACCGATACCAATAGCGTCGAAGCCGAGGCGCTGGCGCGTTCAGTCGTGTCGGATTTCGAAAGCTATGTGAAGCTGAACAAGAAGATCTCTCCCGAGGTTGTGGGTGTCGTGCAGGCGATCACGGATTTCGCCAAGCTTGGTGATACCGTAGCGTCGCACCTCGCCGCCAAGATCGCGGATCGCCAGGGCATTCTTGAGACGCTGTCTGTAACCGCACGTCTGGAAAAAGTGCTCGGTTTGATGGAGAGCGAGATCTCCGTTCTGCAGGTCGAGAAACGCATCCGTTCACGCGTCAAACGCCAGATGGAGAAGACCCAGCGCGAGTACTACCTCAACGAGCAGATGAAGGCGATCCAGAAGGAACTCGGCGATGACGAGGGCCGGGACGAGCTCGCCGATCTCGAAGAGAAGATCGCCAAGACAAAGCTTTCGAAGGAGGCTCGCGAGAAGGCCCAGCACGAACTGAAGAAGCTGCGGCAAATGTCTCCGATGTCCGCGGAGGCCACCGTGGTGCGCAACTATCTCGATTGGTTGCTGTCGATTCCGTGGGCCAAGAAGTCCAAGGTGAAGAAGGATCTCAACGCCGCCCAGGAAGTGCTGGACGCTGATCATTACGGGCTTGAGAAGGTTAAGGACCGTATCGTCGAGTATCTCGCGGTGCAGTCGCGCGCCAACAAGCTGACCGGACCGATTCTGTGCCTTGTCGGTCCGCCCGGCGTCGGCAAGACCTCGCTCGGAAAGTCGATCGCGCGGGCGACGGGCCGCGAATTCGTGCGCGTCTCGCTCGGCGGCGTGCGCGATGAGGCGGAAATCCGCGGTCACCGCCGGACGTATATCGGCTCGATGCCCGGCAAGATTATTCAGTCGATGCGCAAGGCCAAGACCTCGAACCCGCTGTTCCTGCTGGACGAGATCGATAAGATGGGCGCGGATTTCCGCGGCGATCCGTCGTCTGCCCTGCTTGAAGTCCTCGACCCCGAGCAGAACTCGACGTTCAACGATCACTATCTGGAAGTCGACTACGATCTGTCCAACGTGATGTTCCTCACGACCGCGAATACGCTGAATATTCCCGGTCCCTTGATGGACCGCATGGAGATCATCCGGATCGCCGGCTACACGGAGAACGAGAAGGTCGAGATTGCTCGCAAGCATCTCATCCCGAACGCGCTCACCAAGCACGGCCTGGATTCGAAGGAGTGGTCGATCGATGACGACTCGCTTCTGCTCATCATCCGTCGCTACACCCGTGAAGCGGGCGTGCGAAACCTGGAGCGTGAGCTTTCTACACTCGCCCGCAAGGCGGTGAAGGAACTGATGCTCTCGAAAAGGAAGTCGGTCAAAGTCACCGAGAAGGTCGTCGAGGAATTTCTCGGAGTTCCGAAATATCGCTACGGCGAGATCGAAACCGACGATCAGGTCGGTGTCGTGACCGGTCTGGCATGGACCGACGTCGGCGGCGAGTTGCTGACGATCGAAAGCGTAATGATGCCCGGCAAGGGACGCATGACGGTTACCGGCAACCTGCGCGACGTGATGAAGGAATCGATCTCGGCGGCGGCTTCCTACGTCCGCTCGCGCGCGATCACCTTCGGGATCGAGCCGCCGCTGTTTGAGCGACGCGATATCCACGTTCACGTCCCCGAGGGGGCTACCCCGAAGGATGGTCCTTCGGCCGGTGTAGCGATGGCGACGACGATTGTGTCGGTGCTGACCGGAATCCCGATCCGGCGCGATATCGCAATGACGGGCGAGATCACGCTGCGAGGCAGGGTTTTGCCGATCGGCGGTCTCAAGGAGAAACTGTTGGCAGCCGCGCGAGGTGGCATCAAGACGGTGCTCATACCGGACGAGAATGCCAAGGATCTCACTGAGATCTCCGAGTCTATCAAGGCTGGGCTGGAGATCATTCCGGTCGCGCGGATGGACGAGGTGATCGCCAAAGCGTTGGTGCGGCAGCCCAAGCCGATTGTCTGGGAGGAGGATACGAAGCTCCCGGTCACTCCCGATGCGGCTGACGAGGCGGCGGGCGGCCTGACCGCTCACTGATCGTCACGACATAATTGACGGAACGGCGCCTGCGAGGGCGCCGTTCTTGCATTATGATGCGACTATCGAGACGATGGTCATGGATATCGGGGGACAATGCGCCCGCGGGGCATCAAGATCGGCGGGCAGGTTGTATCCGATGGACAGGTACGTACGACCGCGACGGTGGCTTGCGTGCAGGGATGTGTCGGCGCTAAACAGGGAGCCGAGGGCGGCTAGCTCAGCTGGTTAGAGCATCTCGTTTACACCGAGAGGGTCGGGAGTTCGAATCTCTCGCCGCCTACCACAAACAAGCAGCTCAGGCTGACACAGTTATCGATCCCAGCTCCCCGACACGGGTCGATCATGACGAAACTTTACGATAGATCAAACCGGGGGCGATAAGGCATTCATTCCGGGCCAGCTGCGATGGCTCGAGCCCGCCGGCTCCTTCGAGAGCGATACGATCAAACTCAAACCGGGCGCCGCTCGAATCGACGATGTATTCGGGGATCGATTCCCGGCGATACTCACCGATGGAAGGACCTTGCTCGACGATCGTCTTATCTTCCTCATCTGCCATCTCTTCTCTCCATTCTGGTCCGAACCGCAGGCGGCATCTCCTCTGTCCCGCTGCGGCGGGATATCGCCCTCGGCTTGGGTGTGGTACGTTTTGACCTCGGCTTGTTACCAAGCCGCTAGATCGAGTGGTTTCCTCCATAAGCGGCGTCACGGATTTTGTGAAGGGCAATCGCTCGAATTGCGCGGGAGCGGTGATGGCAGGGGTTCCTCTGACGCGAAACGCGGACCAGATCGCCTATTGGAATGGACCCGGCGGCCAGCGCTGGGCTGATCGTCAGCGTATGCAGGATGAACTGCTGCAGCCGGTCTCCACCTTCCTGCTGGATCGTGCCAAAGCTATGCCCGGCGAACGCATCATAGATGTCGGCTGCGGCTGCGGTGCAACTACGCGGGCATTCGCGGAGAGGGTAGGCGCTTCCGGCTACGTCCTGGGAATCGATATTTCTGCACCGATGCTGGAACGGGCAAAGCAGATTGCGCCGAAGAACGCGTCGGTGGAATTTCTGCTCGCCGACGCCACCGTATATCCATTTGAGCCAGCGCGTTTCGATCTGGTGGCTTCCCGGTTCGGCGTGATGTTCTTCGACGAGCCGGTCGCGTCGTTTGCTAATCTGCGTCAGGCGCTGCGACCCGGTGGCCGCTTAGCATTCATTTGCTGGCGGGAGCCTCGCCTAAATCCCTGGCTCATGGTCCCGCTCCAGGCGGTCTACAACCATGTTCCGAAGCTCCCCGAGGTCGGGCCGGAAGACCCCGGTCCGTTCGCGTTCGCGTCCGAAGCGCGTGTCCATCGTATTCTCGGTGCTGCCGGTTTTTCCGATGTCGCAATGGAGGCCTATGACCTCACATTGGATATTTCGGTCGGCGGCGGAATTGAAGCCGCGGTCAAGTCCGCGCTTCAGCTCGGTCCCGCCAGCCGCGCGATTGAAGGCCAGCCTGTTGAAGTTATTGCTGCTGCGGCGAACTCGATCCGGGAAGCTCTTGCTCCGTTCGCCAGTGGGCAAACAGTGGTGCTTCCGGCATCGATCTGGATCGTAACCGCGCGCAACCTTTGATCGCTGCGCAGGCCCTGAGTTCGTCGACTCGCCGATTTAGAGATCCAAGTTTATCAGATCATGCCCTAGCAATATCCGTAAAGTCCGCAAGCGTACGGCAATCGGTCGAAATAGAACGAGATCACCGGCCGCTCCTCGTAGTACGGGCGATAGTAGAAATCGTTTGGCCTTCCGTAATAGCCCGGCACCGGCGGCGGAATCCGAAAACGGTAGAGCACGCTCTCCGGGTAGTCCTTCTCCTGCGCGACACGGACCGGCGGAGGTGCCGGTTCCGCGAAGATTTTGCCGATGCGGCTCTGCACTGGAAGGTCGGCGGCTGATCCCGTCGCTCCCATCATTGTAACTCCGATGACCGCAAGCGAGATGATGCGTAGCATTCTTGAAACCCCGATGATTCGAGGATCATATCTTCTGATGTTTAGGAAAGATTAACGATGTTCGCGCGGTCGTATCCCGCGATGACCGCGCGGCATCCGGACCTGCGGTCTCTTGCTCGCGATATCAGAAACGTCAGGCACGTTCTTCCCAGATCGCAGCGAGATGGACGATGGTGCGCACAGCGGCTTCCATGTCCTGTACGCTGACCCACTCGGTGCGTGAGTGGAAAGCATGTTCACCGGCGAAGATGTTAGGGCAGGGAAGTCCCATGAATGACAGCCGCGAGCCGTCCGTGCCGCCCCGAATGCTGCCTTTGGCTGGCTTGAGACCGGCGCGGCGGATTGCCTCCATCGCGTTGTCGACAACCTCCGGGTGACGATCCACAATCTGCTTCATGTTGCGATACTGGGGCTGAATGTCCAGCCGATACGTCGAATGTGGGAAGTCCGTCATGACATCGCGGATGATGCCCTCCAGCAAGGCCTCCTTCTCCGCCAGACCTGTTTCCGTGAAATCGCGCACGATGAAGTTTAGCGTCGCGTGTTCGAGCACGCCGCTGATTCCGGTCGGATGAAGAAAGCCTTCGCGGTCCTCGGTCGTTTCGGGCGAGCAAGTATTTTTCGGAAGCCGCTCCACAATGCGAGATGCGATCTTGATCGCATGTTCCATCTTTCCCTTGGCGAATCCGGGATGAGCGCTAACTCCCTTGATGGTAATAACCGCAGCATCGGCCGAGAACGTCTCGTCCTCGATATGACCTGCGGTCTCGCCGTCGACGGTGTAGGCGAAGTCCGCGCCGAGTTTTTTCAGATCGACCTTGTCGACGCCGCGTCCGATTTCCTCATCGGGCGTGAACAGGATTTTGATCACGCCATGCCTGATGTCTCGGTTGGCAAGAAGGACCTGCACTGCATCCATGATTTCGGCAACGCCGGCTTTGTTGTCGGCGCCAAGCAGCGTGGTGCCGTCCGACGTGATGATGTCGTTGCCGACCTGATCAGCCAGTGCCGGATTATCGGCCACGCGGATGATCTGCGACGGATCGCCGCATAGAACGATGTCGCCGCCGCGATAATTCCGGACAACCTGCGGTTTGACGTTAGCGCCTGAACAGTCCGGCGACGTGTCCATATGCGAACAGAAGCAAATAACCGGAACCTGCTTTGAGCTGTTTGCCGGAATGGTCGCGTACACGTAACCGTGCGGGTCGAGATGAGCATCGGCGGCGCCGATCTCCTGCAACTCCCTCACCAGCAGCCGTCCAAGATCCTTCTGCTTCCCGGTGGAAGGACAGCTGGAAGACGTCGGATCGGACTGGGTATCAATGGTGACATAGCGAAGAAAGCGCTCCGTCACCGTGTGATTGAATGTCATGGGAACAGCCATCGGGAATCCAGGGCAGGGCTGAGCAGTAAGAAATCAACCTCGCCAAATCCGCGATTGGGCTTTGCGTGGGCAACCGGTTCGTTGCGGCAAATCCTCGAGCGTTTGAACGGAGCGTCCTGGACCCGGCATTCCTGGTCAGATGGCTTCCTTGAGCTCTTTGGCGGCTCGGAACGCGACTTTCTTGGATGCTTTGATCTGAATTTCCTCGCCGGTGGCCGGGTTGCGTCCCTTGCGGGCGGCGCGTTTGCGGACCTGGAGGATGCCGAGGCCGACGATGCGGATACGATCGCCTTTCTTGAGGTGTTTGGTGATGCGGGTAACCATGTCGGTCAGGATGGCCTCGGAGGCCTTCTTGGACAATTCATGGTCCTCGGCCAACGCTGCCGCGAGATGTTTCAGGGTCACGGTGCTCGGGGTCGCTGCCTTCTTCGCCATAATATAGCTCTCCTCGTCATTGCCAGCGTCGAAAAGCAAGGCGTATCAGCCCTTGTTTGATTCGGGGAGATGCCGCTCGCGCCATTTTGCCTGCAAATAGCTGATTTTTTGCACCGACCCCTCAAAAAGCCTGATAGCAAAGGAGATCTGCAACTGCCTTGACTTGGAAAGGCCCCCCCTTTAAGCCATCACCCCTATGCGCGGATAAACGGCTTCCGCGGGAGTAGCTCAGTTGGTTAGAGCGCCGCCCTGTCACGGCGGAGGCCGCGGGTTCGAGTCCCGTCTCTCGCGCCATTCAGCGTGATCTCAGCTTCGGGTTTTGACGAGGGCTCGCAGCTCGGACCGGTTCCAGCCCGAGGTTTTCTCAATTGAGCGCCGCCAGATGGCGATTCGGTCACCGGCGAAATCAGGATCATCTAACGAGCGATGCTTCCGAACTGGATACCATCGTTGGTTGTCCGGCCTTTTTCACGTGAACAGTCTGGACGAAGTCGGTGCTTGGGTGAAGGGAAGTCCCGAAAGTCGTCAATACGGCACCCGCGACAAGCGCGACAATCACGATCTTCAGGTGGGTGGCGCGATCTGCGCTCTGGATCGAATGGTTCATGGTTTGCCTCCCGCCTCGTCACAACTCGTGGTCCGTAGGCAAGAGTAATAAAACCAGTTTGTTTCAGCGCGGCTTCGCGGCACTCCCGAAATGATTTCATTGGGTCTGATTTTTCGGGCCGTGGTTCGGCGGGTGAGCGAACAGCAGGTTGACCGCCCGGCCGCGGTCCTGGCTCCGATGTCAAGTCGCAAAATCTCCGTCCCGGTGCGTCAAATTAGGCTATCTTGCCACCCCTGTTTTGCTAGGCTAAAGCCTCTCAAAAGTTCCAATATCTAAACAAATCTGCGGGTAAAGCATCGCAGCGAGGGGAAGCGCCCATGAGCGGCATTTTGCAGAACTATCTTCCGCTTGTGGTGTTTATCGGGATAGCGGGTGTGATCGGCGCCGTGCTCCTGATTGCTCCATTTATCGTCGCATACAAGCAGCCGGACCCGGAAAAGCTTTCCGCTTATGAGTGCGGATTTAACGCATTCGACGATGCCCGGATGAAGTTCGACGTCAGGTTTTATTTGGTCGCTATTCTTTTCATCATTTTTGACCTTGAAGTCGCGTTTCTCTTTCCTTGGGCGGTCACGTTCGGCAAGCTCGGCGTGACAGGCTTCTGGTCGATGATCGTGTTTCTAGGGGTGCTGACGGTCGGTTTTGCCTACGAATGGAAGAAAGGCGCTCTCGAATGGGATTGAACTCTCCCACGGCAAAGGTCGCCTACGCCGGTAGCCCTCTCTCGGCTCCGTCGGGAGGCTCGATTTTGGACCCCAGCACCGGCCGGCCCGTCGGTGCGAGCGATCCGTACTTTCTCGAGGTTAATCACGAATTGTCGGACAAAGGTTTCTTTGTCGCCGCGGCCGACGACCTGATCACCTGGGCGCGTACCGGTTCGCTGATGTGGATGACCTTCGGCCTGGCCTGCTGCGCAGTCGAAATGATGCAGGTCTCGATGCCGCGTTATGACGTCGAGCGCTTTGGCTTCGCGCCGCGTGCATCGCCGCGGCAATCGGACGTGATGATCGTCGCCGGAACGCTGACCAACAAGATGGCGCCCGCGCTGCGCAAGGTCTACGACCAGATGCCGGAACCGCGTTATGTCATCTCGATGGGATCGTGCGCCAACGGCGGCGGTTACTATCATTATTCCTATTCGGTGGTGCGGGGTTGCGATCGCATCGTGCCGGTCGATATCTACGTGCCGGGCTGTCCGCCGACGGCTGAAGCACTTCTCTACGGCATTCTTCTCCTGCAGAAGAAGATCCGGAGAGTTGGAACTATTGAACGCTGAGGTTTAAAGGGATGGACGAGAGCAGGCTCGATGCCTTGGGCCAGATGATCGTCGCCACGCTTCCGGGCGCGGCCACGGATCATTCCGTGTCGTTCGGTCAACTGACCGTGACGGTTGAGGCGGCGAAGATTGTCGAGGTCGCTCGTTTCATCCGCGACGATCAGCGCTGCCGCTTCGTCAACTTCATCGACGTGACCGCGGTCGACTATCCCGGCCGTGAGAAGCGCTTTGATGTGGTCTATCATTTCCTGTCGCCGACGCTGAACGCGCGCATCCGCTTGCGTGCTCACGCTTCGGAGACCACCCAGGTTCCCTCGTTGATCGACGTGTTTCCCGGCGCGGACTGGTTCGAACGGGAGGCCTACGACCTTTACGGCGTGATCTTCACTGGCCATCCCGACATGCGGCGTTTGTTGACCGATTATGGATTCGACGGACATCCGCTGCGAAAGGATTTTCCGCTGACGGGCTTCGTCGAGGTGCGCTACGACGACGCCGAGAAGCGGGTCGTGTACGAGCCCGTGCGTCTCAACCAAGAATTTCGCAAGTTCGATTTCATGTCACCTTGGGAGGGCGCTGACTATCAGTTGCCGGGTGATGAGAAGGCGACGGGCGGCAAGGCGGGTAGCTGATGACGGAAGCACTTGGTGCCGTAACTCCCGGTATGCGTAACTTCACCATCAATTTCGGCCCGCAGCATCCGGCGGCCCACGGCGTTTTGCGCTTGGTGCTGGAGTTGGATGGCGAGGTGGTGGAGCGCGTCGATCCGCACATCGGCCTGCTTCACCGCGGCACCGAGAAGCTGATCGAGCAAAAGACCTATCTTCAGGCGATCCCGTATTTCGATCGGCTCGATTATGTCGCGCCGATGAATCAGGAGCACGCGTTCTGTCTCGCGGCCGAGAGACTGCTTGGGATCGCAGTGCCGCGACGCGGCGAGTTGATCCGGGTGCTCTATTGCGAGATCGGACGCATTCTTTCGCATCTCCTCAACGTCACCACGCAGGCGATGGATGTCGGCGCGCTGACCCCGCCACTGTGGGGTTTTGAGGAACGTGAGAAGCTCATGCTCTTCTACGAGCGCGCGTCCGGCTCGCGGATGCATGCCGCGTATTTCCGCATCGGCGGCGTGCATCAGGATCTGCCGCCAAAGCTGATCGATGACATCGACGCCTGGTGCGATCCGTTCCTCCAGGTTGTCGCCGACCTCGACAGGCTGTTGACCGCCAACCGCATCTTCAAGCAACGCAACGTCGATATCGGCGTGGTGACGTTGAAGCAGGCCTGGGAATGGGGCTTTTCCGGCGTCATGGTTCGCGGCTCCGGAGCGGCCTGGGATTTGCGCAAGGCGCAGCCCTACGAATGCTACGCCGAAATGGACTTCGATATTCCGATCGGAAAGAACGGCGACTGCTACGATCGCTATCTCATTCGCATGGAAGAGATGCGGCAGTCGGTTCGCATCATGAAGCAGTGCATCGCCAAGCTGCGCGCTCCCGACGGGCAGGGACCGGTAGCGGTCGAAGACAACAAGATTTTCCCGCCCCGTCGCGGCGAGATGAAGCGCTCGATGGAAGCTTTGATCCATCACTTCAAGCTTTACACCGAGGGTTTCCACGTTCCGGCAGGTGAGATCTATGCGGCCGTGGAAGCGCCCAAGGGAGAGTTCGGCGTCTATCTCGTCTCCGACGGCAGCAACAAGCCCTACAAGTGCAAGATCCGCGCGCCGGGTTTTGCGCATCTGCAAGCGATGGATTTCATCTGCAGGGGGCACCTGCTAGCGGATGTGTCCGCTATTCTTGGTTCGCTTGACATCGTGTTCGGAGAGGTTGACCGGTGATCGCACAGCCGCCGATCCAATTCGACCGAACCTCCGGCGTTCTTCAGGGAGCGAACGCCTGGGAGCGCGTGGCTGCGCTGGCGCTGGTGGCTGGCTCCAAGGTGTCGTCGCTGTTCTCGCATCGCGGCTACAACAGCTGCGCCAACCTGCTGCGCAAAACCTTGCCGGAGCGGGATATCGCCGTCAGGCTCAATCCCGATGCTACTTTCGCGTTTCCCTATGGCGACGGCTATTGGAGCAAGCTGCTCAATCGCTCCTTCAAGTATGAAGACGAACTTGAGTTGCTGTTTCGCGATTCCGCCGACGTCGATTACACGCTGCTCGATTGCGGCGCTAACTACGGTTACTGGTCGGTGCTGGTGTCCAGCAAGCCGTTCGGATCACGCAAGGCGATCGCGATTGAGCCGTCGTCCAAGAATTTCGCCAGGCTTTCGAACAATGCAAAGATCAATGGCAGTCGCTTCGAGGTGATGCAGAGCGCCATTGGCGCGACGCGCGGCACCGCGCGCCTGTCCGGCACCAAGCACGAGGCCTTCAGCATCGCCGGCGGCGCGGATGCCGGCGGCGAAGTTGTGCCAGTGGTGGCGCTAGATAATCTACTCGATGACGGCAAGATTTCACCTGACGGCAAGTACCTCATCAAGCTTGACGTCGAAGGCGTTGAGATCGAAGCCATCAAGGGCGGCACCCGCGTGCTGCAGGGTGATGCCGTGATCCTATGCGAGGAACACGGCAACGACCGAAATCACACCGTATCGCGCTATATTCTTGAGCAGACGCCGCTAGATCTGATCGTGCACGATCCGGCCAGTGATCGTTTCGAGACGTTAACCGAACTTTCCATTTTGGACCGCATCAAGGTTGCCTCCCACGTTGGATACAACGTGTTCGGAACCTCGAGCGCATTCTGGAAAGATCGTTTTCGTCGCCTGAACGCGACCGCGTCGCAACGTGTTCATTGAGAGACTAGAGTACGATGTCCGTTCGCCGCCTGGCACCGAAAGAACAACAGCCCGAGTGTTTCGCCTTCAGCGAGGAAAACCTCGCATGGGCCAAAAAGCAGATCGCGCAATATCCGAAGGGCCGCGAAGCCTCCGCATCCATCGCTATCTTGTGGCGCGCGCAGGAGCAGAATGGCGGCTGGATCTCCGAGGCAGCGATCCGCGTCGTCGCTGACATGCTCGACATGCCCTACATCCGGATGCTGGAAATCGCGACCTTCTACACGATGTTCCAGTTGCAACCGGTCGGCAAAAAGGCTCACATTCAGGTCTGCGGCACCACGCCTTGCCGGCTGCGGGGCGCTGAGGACATTCTCGCCGTCTGCAAAAGCCGCATCCATCACGAGCCGTTTCATCTTTCGAAGGATGGCGACTTCTCGTGGGAAGAGGTCGAGTGCCTCGGTGCCTGCGTCAACGCGCCGATGGTATTGATCTGGAAGGACACTTACGAAGATTTGACGAAGGAGAACTTCGGCAAGGTGCTGGACGGGTTTGCCTCGGGCCAGCCGCCGAAGCCCGGTCCTCAGATCGACCGCCAGTTTTCCGCGCCGGTCGGCGGTCCGACCACATTGAATACGGCGGCTGCGAAAGGCGAGGGAAGATCGCGCGGCGGTGTTCAGCCGGCATTGACGGATGCGGACGCCAAGAAGCCGACCGATTCCGCGAGCCGGCGGGAAAGCCCTGCGCCGAAGCCGCCCGCCGATGACGCGACCAAAAAGGGCAAGACCTGATGCTCGACGACAAGGATCGCATCTTCCGAAATCTCTATGGTCTCGATGACTGGCGGCTGGCCGGCGCGCGCCGCCGTGGTGCGTGGGACGGCACCAAAGCGATCGTCGACAAGGGCCGCGACTGGATCGTCAGTGAGATGAAGGCCTCGGGCCTGCGTGGCCGCGGCGGGGCCGGATTCCCGACCGGCATGAAATGGTCCTTCATGCCGAAAGACAACGCCGACGGCCGCCCGAGCTATCTCGTCGTCAATGCCGACGAGTCCGAGCCCGGCACCTGCAAGGACCGCGAGATCATGCGGCACGATCCGCATCTGCTGATCGAAGGTTGTCTGTTGGCCGGCGTCGGCATGGGTGCCCATGCTGGCTATATTTACATTCGCGGTGAATTCATCCGCGAGCGCGAACATCTTCAGGCCGCCATCGACGAGGCCTACGAGGCCCGGCTGATCGGCAAGGATAACATTCATGGCTTCCCGTTTGATCTCTACGTCGCACATGGTGCAGGGGCCTACATCTGCGGCGAGGAGACGGCGCTGCTGGAGAGCCTCGAAGGCAAGAAGGGTCAGCCTCGGCTGAAGCCGCCGTTCCCGGCCAATGTCGGTCTTTACGGTTGCCCAACCACGGTGAACAACGTCGAGTCGATCGCGGTGGCGCCGGATATCCTGCGCCGCGGCGCGGCCTGGTTCGCCGCCATCGGCCGACCCAACAATGTCGGCACCAAGCTGTTTTGTGTTTCGGGCCACGTCGAGCGCCCCTGCAATGTCGAAGAGGCGATGGGGATCACGTTCCGCGAATTGATCGATACCCATTGCGGTGGCATCCGCGGCGGCTGGAACAATCTCAAGGCAGTCATTCCGGGCGGCTCGTCGGTGCGCATGGTGCCGGCTGAGCAGATCATCGATACGCCGATGGATTTCGACAGCCTCAGCAAGCTGCGCTCCGGCCTCGGCACCGCGGCGGTCATCGTCATGGACAAGTCGACCGACTTGATCCGGGCGATCGCGCGCATTTCCTATTTCTACAAGCACGAGAGCTGCGGTCAGTGTACGCCGTGCCGGGAAGGGACCGGCTGGATGTGGCGGGTGCTGACCCGGATGGCTGACGGCCGCGCCCACAAGCGCGAGATCGACATGCTGCTCGAAGTCACCAAGCAGGTCGAGGGTCACACCATCTGCGCGCTGGGTGATGCGGCGGCCTGGCCGATTCAGGGTCTCATCGCGCATTTCCGGCACGAAATCGAGGCGCGCATCGACCAGTATTCGCACAAGGCCGACCGCGACGATCAGGGCATCCTCGATCCCGCCCATATGGTTGCGGCGGAGTAGAGCCATGACGAAGCTTATCATCGACGGCAAAGAGATCGACGTGCCGGCAGAGTATACGCTCTTGCAGGCGTGCGAGGCCGCCGGCGCCGAGATTCCACGCTTCTGCTATCATGAGAGGCTGTCGATCGCCGGCAACTGCCGGATGTGCCTTGTCGAAGTGAAGGGTGGTCCGAAGCCGGTCGCGAGTTGCGCCTGGGGCGTACGCGATTGCCGTCCCGGTCCCAACGGTGAACCGCCGCAAATCTCCACGCGATCACCGATGGTGAAGAAGGCGCGCGAAGGCGTGATGGAGTTCCTGCTGATCAACCATCCGCTTGACTGTCCGATCTGCGATCAGGGCGGCGAGTGCGATTTGCAAGATCAAGCGATGGGGTACGGCGTCGATACTTCGCGTTTCGCCGAGAACAAACGCGCGGTCGAAGACAAGTATCTCGGTGCACTGGTCAAGACTTCGATGAACCGCTGCATCCAGTGTACGCGCTGCGTTCGCTTCTCCGCCGAGATATGCGGCGCGCCGGAAATGGGCGCGACCGGCCGCGGCGAGGACATGGAGATCACGACCTACCTCGAAAGTGCGCTCACGTCGGAATTGCAAGGCAACCTCGTCGATATCTGTCCGGTCGGCGCTTTGACATCGAAGCCCTACGCATTCGCCGCCCGGCCATGGGAGCTCGGAAAGACTCAATCCATTGACGTCATGGACGCGGTTGGCTCAGCCATCCGCGTCGATACGCGCGGACGCGAGGTGATGCGCATCTTGCCGCGCTTCAACGGTGCCGTGAACGAGGAGTGGATCTCGGACAAGACCCGCCACATCGTCGACGGGCTTCGCACCCAGCGGCTCGATCGCCCCTACATTCGCGAGAACGGCGCGTTGCGCCCGGCCTCGTGGCCGGAAGCATTCAAGGCGATTGCTGCGAAGGTGAAGGGGACCGACGGAAAGCGGATCGGCGCGGTTGCCGGCGATCTTGCTGCTGTCGAGGAATTGTTCGCGCTTAAGGATCTGCTGTCAAAACTCGGCTCGGTCAACATGGCGGTGCAGGGAGGCGACGCCTTCAATCCCGCGCGGGGGCGGGCGTCCTACATCTTTAACCCAACCATCGCCGGCATCGAGCAGGCCGACGCGCTGCTGATCGTCGGGTCCAACCCGCGCAAGGAAGCGGCGATCCTCAACGCGCGCATCCGCAAGCGCTGGCGGACGGGTCAGCTCAAGATAGGTGTGATCGGAGAGCGAGCCGATCTGACCTACGAGTATGACTATCTCGGCGCCGGCGCAGATTCGCTTGCGGACCTCGCTGCGGGGAAGAACAAGTTCCTCGATGCACTAAAGGGCGCCAATTATCCGATCATACTGGTCGGCGGTGCTGCAACGTCCCGGCCTGACGGCGCGGCAATTCTCGCGGCAGCGGCCAAACTTGCCGTTGATATCGGTGGGCTGAACGACGACTGGAACGGATTTGCCGTTCTTCACGATGCGGCGTCGCGGGTAGGCGCGCTGGACCTCGGCTTCGTGCCGGGGAAGGGTGGTTTGAACGCAGGGCGGATGACTGCGCCGGGCGGGCTCGACGTTTTGTTTTCGCTCGGCGCAGACGAGATCAAAGTGCCGGACGGGGTATTCGTCGTCTATATCGGAACACACGGCGATGCCGGCGCTCACCGCGCGGACGTCATTTTGCCAGGCGCAGCCTACACCGAAAAGACCGGCATTTATGTCAACACGGAAGGCCGGGTCCAGATGGCGAACCGGGCGAGCTTCCCGCCCGGCGAGGCGCGAGAGGACTGGGCGATCATTCGTGCGCTGTCCGAAATGCTAGGCAAGACCCTGGGTTATGACTCGCTGGCCGCCCTGCGGCAGGCGATGTTCAAGACAGTGCCGCATCTGATGCGGATCGACCAGATCGAGGCCGGCGATATCCGCGCGATCAAAGATCTGGTGGGCAAGGGCGGCAGTATCGAGAAGTCGCCGTTCAAGCCTGCGATTGACGACTATTATCTGACCAACCCGATCGCGCGGGCCTCGGCCGTGATGGCCGAATGCTCGCGGCTTGCGTCGGGTCGTATGCTGACGGCAGCGGAGTAAGCGTGATGGCCGATTTCTTCGCAATGCCATTATGGACGGACTTTCTCTGGCCCCTGATCGTGATGGTGGCGCAGAGCCTGCTGCTGCTCGTCGTTCTGCTGATAGCAATCGCCTACATTCTGCTCGCCGACCGAAAAATCTGGGCCGCGGTGCAGATCCGGCGAGGTCCCAATGTTGTCGGACCGTGGGGTCTGTTTCAGTCGTTCGCCGATCTTCTGAAATTTGTGCTGAAGGAACCGATTATTCCCTCCGGCGCCAACAAGGGCGTGTTCCTTCTGGCGCCGCTGGTCTCCTGCGTGCTGGCGCTGGCGGCGTGGGCGGTGATCCCGGTCAATCTGAACTGGGTCATTTCCGACATCAATGTCGGGATTCTCTACATCTTCGCGATCTCGTCGCTGTCGATTTACGGCATCATCATGGGCGGCTGGGCGTCGAACTCGAAATATCCGTTTCTCGCCGCTTTGCGTTCGGCGGCGCAGATGGTCTCCTACGAGGTGTCGATCGGTTTCGTCATCATCACGGTTTTGCTTTGCGCAGGTTCACTGAACCTCTCTGCCATCGTCGAGGCGCAGCATACCCGCGGGTTGGCCAGCCTGATCGGATTGCCGTGGCTGACGTTCCTGAACTGGTACTGGCTGCCGCTGCTGCCGATGTTTGTAGTGTTTTACGTTTCGGCTTTGGCCGAGACCAATCGCCCGCCGTTCGATCTCGTCGAGGCGGAATCCGAACTCGTCGCGGGCTTCATGGTCGAGTACGGCTCGACGCCGTATCTGTTGTTCATGCTCGGCGAGTACGTCGCGATCACCACCATGTGCGCGATGGGAGCGATCCTTTTCATGGGCGGCTGGCTGCCGCCGGTCGACTTGCCACCGTTCAACTGGGTGCCTGGCGTCGTCTGGTTCTCGCTGAAACTGTTTTTTATGTTCTTCCTGTTCGCGATGGCGAAGGCGATCGTGCCGCGCTACCGCTATGATCAACTGATGCGGCTCGGCTGGAAGGTGTTTCTGCCGCTGTCGCTGGCGATGGTGGTGATCGTAGCTGGCGTGTTGCAGTTCGCTGGCATCGCGCCGAATTGAGATTTGTCATGAGTATCAATGCAACAGCCCGTTCGCTCCTGCTGACCGAATTCATCTCGGCGTTTTTCCTCACTATGAGGTATTTCTTCAAACCGAAGCCGACCATCAACTATCCCTTCGAGAAGAATCCGATCTCGCCACGCTTCCGCGGTGAGCACGCGCTGCGCCGTTATCCAAACGGCGAGGAGCGTTGCATCGCCTGCAAGCTGTGCGAGGCGATCTGCCCTGCGCAGGCCATTACCATCGAGGCCGGTCCGCGCCGCAACGACGGCACCCGCCGCACAGTGCGGTACGACATCGATATGGTGAAATGCATCTATTGCGGGTTGTGCCAGGAGGCCTGTCCGGTCGATGCGATCGTCGAAGGGCCGAATTTTGAATTCGCGACCGAGACCCGCGAGGAGCTTTATTATGACAAGGCCAAGCTGCTCGCCAACGGCGACCGCTGGGAACGTGAGATCGCGAAAGCGATCGAACTTGACGCGCCGTATCGGTAAGGTGGGTATGTTCAATCGCATTGTAGTATGGGGCGTTGCCTCCGTTCTCCCGCCCCGACAAGGGGGGAGGGGGTGTGTTCTCCGCGTGGCAAGGTTGCAACTGGCTGGCGGAGGTATCGCATGATCCTTCCAGCGCTGTTCTTCTATCTGTTCGCCGGCGTGTGCGTTGCATCTGCCGCGATGGTCATTTCGTCGCGCAATCCCGTGCACTCGGTGCTGTTCCTCATTCTGGCGTTCGTCAACGCCGCCGGTCTGTTCATCCTGTTAGGCGCGGAATTTATCGCGATGATCCTCATCGTGGTCTATGTCGGCGCGGTCGCGGTGTTGTTCCTCTTCGTCATCATGATGCTGGACGTCGACTTCACCGAATTACGAGAGGGCTTTCTTGAATATTTGCCGTTCGGTTTGGTGATCGCAGCGATCTTTTTGCTGGAACTGCTGCTCGTTGTCGGGGGCTGGACCCTCAATCCGACGGTCACGAAATCGATCACGGCGGCCATTCCGGGCGACGTCAGCAACACCGAGGCGCTCGGTCTCGTGCTCTACACGAAGTACATTCATTATTTCCAGCTCGCCGGCATGGTGTTGCTGGTGGCCATGATCGGCGCCATCGTCCTGACGCTGCGACACAGGGCCAGCGTCAAGCGTCAGGATATCAATGTCCAGAACGCGCGGACTCCCGAGATGGCTATGGGCGTGCGCCAGGTTGCCTCGGGGCAGGGATTGCAGGACGCTGACTCAGCGGAGTGGGTGAAATGACAATCGGCCTCGGACACTATCTGGCGGTTGGCGCGATCCTTTTCACGCTGGGGACTCTCGGCATCTTTCTCAATCGCAAGAACATCATCATCATCCTGATGTCGGTGGAATTGATTTTGCTGGCCGTCAATATCAACCTGGTGGCTTTTTCGGCGTTTTTGGGCGACATCGTCGGACAGGTGTTTACGCTACTAGTGCTCACGGTTGCCGCGGCCGAGGCGGCGATCGGCCTTGCTGTTCTCGTTGTGTATTACCGCAACCGCGGTTCGATCGCGGTTGAGGACGTCAATCTGATGAAGGGCTGAAGCATGATCCGGAAAAGTGAGGACCGGCTTTCTCCGGCCAATGGATGCATTGGTTGCGAGATCATGCTTCGTGAGGTGGATGCATGATCGAGGCAATCGTCTTCTTGCCGCTGATCGGCGCGATCCTCGCCGCGCTGATTGCATTGGTGGGCGCGCATGGGCGCAATCCCAGCGGTGATTCAGTCGATCATCACGACGACCATGGTCATGCTCACGCGGCGGCTGTGCATGATGAACATGGGCACGGTGACGCCCACGGTCACGACGACCATCATGTCAGCGAGCCTCCGGCTGCTGGATCGCGCGCCGCCGAACTGATCACGACCGCGTTTTTGATTGCATCGGCAGTCCTGTCATGGGCGACGCTGGTCGACGTCGGCTTCATGCATCATGACGCACGGATTGCGCTCTTCTCCTGGATTTCCTCCGGCGATCTTCAGGTGGGTTGGTCGTTACGGGTGGATACGCTGACGGCGGTGATGCTCGTTGTCGTCACCACGGTGTCGTCGCTGGTGCACTTCTATTCCATCGGCTACATGGACGAGGATCCCAACCGGCCGCGATTTTTCGGCTATCTGTCGCTGTTCACCTTCGCGATGCTGATGCTGGTGACGTCGGACAACCTGGTCCAACTGTTCTTCGGTTGGGAAGGCGTCGGTCTCGCTAGCTATCTGCTGATCGGATTCTGGTATCAGAAGCCGTCGGCTAATGCGGCGGCGATCAAGGCGTTCGTGGTCAACCGTGTCGGAGACTTCGGCTTTTCGCTCGGCATTTTCGCGGTGTTCATGCTGATCGGTTCGACTGATTTCGACACCATCTTCAGCGCGGCGCCGGGCTTGGCCGGGACGAAGGTTCACTTCCTTGCCTGGGACGTCAACGCCCTGACTTTAATCTGCCTGTTGCTGTTCATGGGCGCCATGGGCAAGTCGGCCCAGTTCCTGTTGCACACCTGGCTGCCCGACGCCATGGAAGGACCAACACCAGTATCGGCACTAATTCACGCAGCGACCATGGTGACGGCGGGGGTGTTCATGGTGGCGCGGCTGTCGCCCCTGTTTGAACTGGCGCCGGATGCGCAGGCTTTCGTGATGTTCATCGGTGCGACCACGGCGATCTTCGCGGCGACGGTCGGTCTCGTGCAAAACGACATCAAGCGCATCGTGGCGTATTCGACCTGCTCGCAGCTCGGCTACATGTTCGTGGCAATGGGAGCAGGAGCCTACACCGTTGGAATGTTCCACCTGTTCACTCACGCCTTCTTCAAGGCGCTGCTGTTCTTGGGTTCGGGATCGGTGATTTATGCGATGCATCATGAGCAGGACATCCGCAATATGGGTGGTCTGAAGGATCGCATTCCTTATACCTACTTCGTGATGGTGATCGGTACGCTGGCGCTGACAGGATTTCCGCTGACGGCGGGTTATTTTTCAAAGGACGCGATTATCGAATCCGCCTATGTGTCTCACAACCCCTTCGCGTACTACGGTTTCCTCATGACCGTGGTTGCTGCCGGCCTGACCTCCTTCTATTCGTGGAGGTTGATCTTCAAGACCTTCCACGGCCGGCCTCACGATCAGGCGCACTATAAGGCTGCGCATGAAAGCCCGATCTGGATGCTAATTCCGATCGGAATTCTTGCCGCGGGCTCGATCCTCGCAGGCTTTCCCTTCAAGGAACTATTCACCGGGCACGGGGTCGAAGAGTTCTTCCGGGAATCCGTGAAGATGCATCCGCACATCCTTGAGGAAATGCACCATATTCCAAAGGCAATCGCCTACCTGCCGACGGCGATGATGATTTTGGGGTTTGCGGTGGCGTGGCTGTTCTATATCCGTCGCCCCGACGTGCCGGTCCAACTCGCCCGCGAGCACCCGATGCTCTACCAGTTTCTGCTCAACAAGTGGTACTTCGACGAGCTCTATGAGGTGATCTTCGTGCGTCCGGCCAAGTGGCTTGGTCGCTTTCTGTGGAAGAAGGGCGATGGCTTCGTCATTGACGGATTCGGCCCCGATGGCGTCTCGGCGGGTGTGCTTGATGTCACCCGCAATGTCGTCAGGCTACAGACCGGCTACCTTTATCACTATGCGTTCGCAATGCTGATGGGCGTCGCCGGCCTGATCACCTGGTTCATGTTCTCGGGAGGCCGGTAAGAATGACGACCTGGCCCATTCTGTCTGTCACGACCTTTCTGCCGGCGGTCGGCGCGGTTCTGATTTACGTGATGGCTCGTGGCAGCGACGAAGCCGCCAACCGCACCGCGCGCTGGATTGCGCTGTGGACTACGATCGTCACCCTCGCGGTGTCGCTGATCCTGGTTGCGCGCTTCGATCCAACCGATACGGGATTCCAGTTCGTCGAGCAGGCGACCTGGCTTGCCACCGGCATTCGCTACCACATGGGCGTCGATGGCATCTCGCTGCCGTTCGTCATTCTCACCACGGCGTTGATGCCGCTATGCATCATCGCAAGCTGGAAATCGATTACCCGTCGCGTGCCTGCCTACATGATGGCGTTTCTGCTTCTGGAAACGCTGATGACTGGCACGTTCTCGGCGCTCGACCTGCTGCTGTTCTACGTATTCTTTGAAGGCGGCCTCATCCCGATGTTCCTGATCATCGGGATCTGGGGCGGTCCGCGCCGGGTCTATGCCACCTTCAAGTTCTTCCTCTATACGCTGCTCGGCTCGGTTCTGATGCTACTGGCCATCATGGCGCTCTACTGGAATGCAGGAACGACCGACATTCCGACGCTGATGCGCACATCCGTTCCGTACAATCTGCAGATGTGGGCGTGGCTTGCCTTCTTTGCATCGTTCGCGGTCAAGATGCCGATGTGGCCCGTGCACACCTGGCTTCCGGATGCACATGTCGAAGCACCCACGGCGGGATCGGTGATCCTTGCAGCTATTTTGCTGAAGATGGGGGGCTACGGCTTCCTGCGCTTTTCGCTGCCGATGTTTCCGCTTGCGTCGCATGACTTCGCGCCGCTGGTCTTCGTTCTCTCCGCTGTCGCGATCGTCTACACCTCGTTGGTGGCCCTGATGCAGGAGGACATGAAGAAGCTGATTGCTTATTCGTCGGTAGCTCACATGGGATTCGTGACCATGGGAATTTTTGCCGGCACCATGCAAGGAGTTCACGGCGGCGTATTCCAGATGGTGTCGCACGGGATCGTGTCGGGCGCGCTGTTTCTCTGTGTCGGTGTGGTTTATGACCGAATGCACACGCGCGAGATCGCGTCCTATGGCGGGCTTGTCAACCGGATGCCCCTTTATGCGATGGTGTTTCTCGTCTTCACGATGGCCAATGTCGGACTGCCCGGAACGTCCGGATTTGTCGGGGAATTCCTTGCGCTGATCGGCACCTTCAAGGTCAACATTCCCACAGCGGTCGCGGCAACGCTCGGCGTGATCCTGTCAGCCGCCTACGCTTTGTGGCTCTATCGCAAGATCGTGTTCGGGGCGCTGGTCAAACCGTCGCTTGCGACCATTAAGGATCTTACTTTCCGCGAGGGCTTGACGCTGGCGCCGCTTGTGGTGCTGACGATCCTGTTCGGCGTTTATCCGAAGCCGGTGCTCGATTTCTCGGCGGCTTCCGTACAAAATCTTGTCAATAATTACGCAAGCGCGACCGCCGCCATCAAGGCTGCGGCGCTGCCATGATCGCGGCAGGTCAGGGATGCCAGCTATGATGTTTGAGGCCGCTGGGTATCAACTGCTTCCCGTATTGCCGGAAATTATTCTGGCGGTCGGCGCGATGGTGTTGCTGTTGATAGGGGCATGGTGCGGCCAGCGTGCAGCCGGCCTCGTGACCGGTCTTGCGATCTGTTTTCTGATCGGGACCGGCGTGATTGAGTATCTGTTGCCGCACGGCAGGCTGATGACGTTCGGCGGCAGCTTCATCGTCGATGAGTTCGCTCGGTTTCTGAAGATACTTGCCTTGCTCGGCTCTGCGGCGACGCTCGTTCTGTCCCGGGAGTTTCTCGAGGACCAGTCCCGTCGGATGTTCGAGTTCGCAATTCTGGTGATGCTTTCGACGGTCGGCATGATGGTGCTGATTTCGGCGGCCGACCTGATCATGCTGTATCTCGGGCTCGAATTGATGAGCCTTGCGCTCTACGTGGTAGCGGCGAGCAACCGTGACAACGTCAAGTCAACCGAAGCGGGTTTGAAATACTTCGTCCTTGGCGCTCTGGCGTCCGGGATGTTGCTGTATGGCGCTTCGCTAATCTATGGCTTCACGGGAACGGTCAGCTTTGCTGGCATTGCAGCCGCTGCGAAGACCGGTAGCATCGGCGTTGTGTTCGGCCTTGTCTTTCTGCTGGCTGGCCTTTGCTTCAAGGTGTCGGTGGTGCCATTCCATATGTGGACGCCCGATGTCTATGAAGGAGCGCCGACGCCGGTCACGGCATTCTTCGCCTCGGCGCCGAAGATCGCGGCGATGGCTGTGTTTACCCGCGTGGTGCTGACGGCATTCTCCGGGGTCGTCGCCGAGTGGCAGCAGATCGTGGTTTTCGTGGCGATCGCGTCCATGGCGCTGGGGTCGTTCGGCGCGATCGGACAACGCAACATCAAACGCCTGATGGCTTATTCGTCGATCGGCCACATGGGTTTTGCACTGGTCGGTCTTGCTGCCGGCACGGTCGAAGGCGCGCAGGGCGTCGTGCTGTATCTGGTCATCTATACCGTGATGACGTTCGGGGCCTTTACTGTCATTCTCGCGATGAGCCGTAACGGTCAGGCCCTGGAGCAGATCAGCGATTTCGCGGGGCTATCGCGAACCAATCCGCTGCTGGCTTTTTTCTTTGCGATGCTGCTGTTTTCGCTCGCCGGAATCCCGCCGTTGGCCGGTTTCTTTGCCAAATTCTATGTTTTCAGCGCGGCCATCAAGGCGGGACTGTTTGCCCTATCCGTGATCGGCGTCATCACCAGCGTCGTCGGTGCGTTCTACTATCTCAACGTGATCAAGATGATGTATTTCGACGAGCAGGCCGAGGCGACAGACGCGGTGCACATCGAATTGCGTTCGGTGGTGGCGGCGACGGCGCTTTTTAACATGCTGTTCTTCGTGTATCCGGGACCCTTGGTCAGCGCAGCCACGGCGGCTGCGAAATCATTGTTCTAATGGCATTCTCGCTCGGTCCACGAGCTGCATCGGCTGGTTACCGACTCGCGGTTTTTGACCGCATCGGCTCGACTAACACCGAAGCGCTGGTGCGTGCGCGAACGGGCGAGACCGGTCCGATCTGGCTGGTAACGGCGGAGCAAACCGCGGGACGCGGTCGCCGGCAGCGTAGCTGGATCTCCCCTCAGGGCAATCTGGCCAGCAGCGTACTGGAGGTTATCGATACCTCGCCTGCCGTAGCGGCGACCCTAAGTTTTGCGGCAGGGTTGGCGCTCGAGGCTGCGCTTCAAGCAGTCAGCCTTGAAGCGCGCATGAGATCTCCAGTTTCGGAGAAGGTGACATTTCATTTGAAATGGCCGAATGACGTGTTGGCAGGTGGGAGGAAACTCGCGGGAATCCTGCTGGAGGCCGAGATGGTCGCACATGACCGTCTGGCCGTTGTTGTCGGCATAGGCACCAACGTGGTTGCTGCGCCTGAGGGAATGCCGTATCCGGCGGTTGCGCTGAGGGACCTCGGCATCGACATCGGCGCGGAGGATTTATTTCGCGCGCTGAGCGAGGCTTGGGCTGAATTTCGTGCGATCTGGGACATGGGTCGTGGCTTTGGCGAGATCAGGCGCCTGTGGCTCGATCGGGCGGCCGGCGTCGGCCAACAGGTCTCGGTCCAGTCCGGCCCGTCAACGGTATCCGGCCTGTTTGATACCATCGACAAAAACGGTTGTTTGATCGTTGCGACCTCCGACGGTACGCGAGTTGCCGTCTCCGCCGGTGATGTGCATTTCGGCACGGCAGCCTCGATCGGAGCAACATGATAGCGCGGCCTGATGAGTTGCTGTTCGCCCCGCTCGGCGGCGTGGGTGAGATCGGCATGAACCTGTCGATCTACGGGCTCGGTAATCGTCATCAGCGCAGCTGGCTAGCGGTCGATCTCGGTGTATCCTTCGGCGACGAGGAACATTTGCCGGGCATAGATCTCATCATGCCGGACATCCGGTTTCTCGAACAGGAACGAAAGAACCTCGTCGGTCTGGTGCTGACGCACGCCCATGAGGATCACTTCGGCGCAATCATCGATTTGTGGCCGCGTCTGAGATGCCCGATCTACGCGACCAAATTCAGCGCGGCTTTATTCGAGGCCAAATGCGCCGCTGAACGCAATTCGCCCGACATCCCTGTGACTATCGTACCTTCGGGAGGGCGTATCGGGATCGGTCCCTTTGGCGTGGAATTCATTCCGGTGGCGCACTCGATTCCGGAATCCCATGCCCTTGCGATCCATACGGAAGCTGGAATTGTTGTGCATACCGGCGATTGGAAGATCGATCCGACGCCCATCATCGGCCCGCCGACCGACGAACGGCGCTTTCGCGAACTAGGCGACGAGGGCGTGCTGGCGCTGATCGGCGATTCGACCAACGCGGTGCGGGATGGGCGTTCGCCGTCTGAAATCGAAGTCGCCAAAACCATCGCGGAATTGGTGAAGGCCGCCAAGGGCCGAGTTGCGGTGACAACGTTTGCGTCCAACGTCGGACGGCTGCGCGCGGTGGCCGATGCCGCGCGTGAGGCAGGACGCGAGGTCGTGGTGGTCGGCCGTGCAATGGCGCGCGTGGTGCAAGTCGCGCGCGAGACCGGGCATATGGACGGGGTACAGGATTTCCGTAGCGCCGAAGTCTATGGCCACCTTCCAGCGGACAAAGTATTGGCGTTGTGCACGGGCAGTCAGGGCGAACCCAGGGCGGCACTTGCCCGCATCGCCCGGGACGATCATCCGGAGGTGACGCTGAACGGTGGCGACACCGTGATCTTTTCCTCACGCACCATTCCCGGCAATGAGAAAGCCGTCGGCGCTATCATCAACGGTCTTGTGGCGCAGGGCATCAAGGTCATTACCGATCGCACCCGACTTGTTCATGTGTCCGGCCATCCACGCTGCGACGAGCTGCGGGACATGATTTCCTGGGTTCGTCCACGTCTGCTGATCCCGGTGCACGGCGAGGCTTTGCATCTCTCCGAACATGCGCAGTTGGCGCGTGCTTCAGGCGTGCCGAAAGTTCTGATCTGCAAGAATGGCGATCTGGTCCGGCTTGGGCCAGGAGACCCAGGCATCATCGATGAATTGCCGTCAGGGCGGCTTTACAAGGATGGCTCCATCCTGGAGGATTCAAAGTCGCGCGCGGTCGTCGAGCGGCGGCGCATGGCATTTGCCGGCTGCGTGTTCGTGGCAATTGCTGTCACGGACAAAGGTGAACTGGTTGAGGATCCCGAAGTTGATCTCGTTGGCATACCGGAGAAGAATATGGCCGGCGAGATACTCGACGACATCGTTTTCGACACGGTAGTCTCGACGGTGAAAGAGTTGCCGCGGACGCGGCGGCGCGATCCGGATGCGATGGCCGAGTCAGTGCGCCGCGCGGTGCGGGCAGCAGTCGCGGAAGAGTGGGGCAAGAAGCCGCTCTGCTATATTCACGTTCTGGTGATTTAGAGCCTTTCCGCTTCTGATGGAATCAGAAGCGTGGCTCCATGATTTTGATCTGACGCGTTTTCTTCACGCGAACCGGTATCCACTTCGCTCGAAAACGCTATAGTACAGTGGATTAACGTCTCCCCTTGACGGTGTTTCCCGGACATGGAGGTGGATGTGATGCAGGTGCGACGAAACTAAATCCAACCATTGCATTGCGGGATGACATGCTGGGTAGGCTCAATCATGTGGCTATCGCCGTCAGAGATGCTGAAAAGGCGGCAAAGATTTACGGCGTCGCCTTCGGCGCGGAAATTTCTGCCGCGCTGCCGTTGCCCGAGCATGGGGTGATCACAGTGTTCGCGGTTCTGCCAAATACGAAGATCGAGTTCATTCAGCCGCTCGGCGAGACGTCTCCGATTGCGAAGTTTGTCGAGCGTAATGCGGATGGCGGTATTCACCATGTCTGCTATGAGGTTCCTGACATCGTCGCGACTCGTGATATTCTCATAGCAGAGGGCGCGCGCGTTCTCGGCGACGGCGAGCCCAAGATTGGTGCGCATGGCAAGCCGGTGCTTTTCTTCCATCCGAAAGACTTTTCCGGCGCGCTTGTCGAGATCGAGCAATCCTGATGGTTTCCGCAATTTTCTCCGGTGTTGCGATCTATTTTGTCTTCTGGTGGATAACGCTGTTTCTGATGCTGCCGTTCGGCGTGCGAAGCCAGCATGAAGACGGCGAGCATGCTCCGGGCACCGATCCCGGAGCCCCTGTGCGGGCGTTGATGCTGCGCAAAGTGATTTGGACTACGATTATTTCACTGACGCTCTATGGTATCGCGGCCTGGTCGTATTATTCAGGCCTGCTGAATGTGGCGCGGTTGTCGCGACTGATGGGTTTTTCGGATTAGCTTTCGCGAAGCACTGCGCGCGCTGTCCCGGCGCCGCGTCGGATACTGGTGCATTCAAGAGAAAGGCCGGGCCAGCGTTAGAATACAAAACCGCTGAGCGTTGTGGTCTTGTATTCGCTCGTACACCCCTCCGCCGACCTGTAGGATATCGGCTCGACACTCGACTCCGGCCATGGTAGCTCTCAACGCGAACGGCTGAGGGGATCATGCGACGGCGGCTGGGAAGGCTTCTTCCGATCGTCATGTTTGCGATGCTGGTGCAGATTTTCGCACCAATCGCCGCCTGTCGGGCATTGAGCAACACGACGGGTGATCCGACTGCGGGCGCCATCTGTTCCCACGCCACTGACGGCAGCATTTCGCAAGACGGTCAGGCGGACCATCAAAAGGCAAGCGGCGCGTGCTGTACATTATGCTGTGTCGGTAGTAGCGCGACCCCGACTGCTGACCCGCAAGCCTCCATTGTCGAGGTCGAACGGAATGCCAATGCGGTCCGCTGGCGCGATCTGACCTTCGTCCTGCCGCCATCGGCGGTCGGCTCCAACGCGCAAGCGCGTGGCCCTCCCGTTATTTCCTGATCGGTGAGTTTTGAACGATTGCTGCGATCTTGCAGCGATCCGAATCCGTTCGAACGCTCCGGGCGCATGTCCGGTATCAGGTAAATTATCATGTTCAATTGCCTTGCCTCCGTCGGAGGCAGCGGGCTTCGCCGTGTGCTCGCGACGTCCGTTGCGATCATGTTGCCTTCCGCGGCTTTCGCGCAATCCGGAGTAACGCTGCCGGCGGTAACAGTCATGGCGGCCCAGCCCGACAAACCTCAGTTAAAGCCCGCCATGCGAAGCACGCCGCGGTCAAATCAGGCCGTTCGTCATGCACAGGCTCCTTCGCAGGCCGCTGCTCCGGCCGCCGTCCCCGGATCGTTGACGGTCCTCACCGCGCAGCAGGCGCTGCGGGAAATCCAACAGACGCCCGGCGGCGTCGCGCTAGTGATAGCCGATGCCTACAAGAACTCGACTGTCGCCAACACCATCAAGGACGTGCTGGAATACGTGCCCGGCGTGTTCGTCCAGCCGAAATGGGGCGACGACACCCGGCTGTCGATCCGAGGTTCGGGCTTGTCGCGTAACTTCCATCTACGTGGCGTGCAGCTCTATATGGACGGAATCCCGATCAACACGTCCGACGGCTATGGCGATTTCCAGGAAATCGATCCGACTGCCTATAAGTATGTCGAAGTCTTCAAGGGGGGCAATGCGCTGCGCTTCGGCGCTAACTCCCTCGGCGGCGCCATCAATTTTGTGACGCCGTCCGGCCGCGACCCGTTCATCAACGGCGTCAGCGTCGATGCCGGCGCTTTCGGCTTCCGGCGGTTGCAGGCCAAGGCCGGAGGTAACAACGGTCCGTGGGATGGCTTTATCACCGCCGCAACGCAGAGCAGCGATGGCTTTCGCGATCACAGCTTCGGCCAGGCGACGCGCCTCAGCGGCAACGTCGGCTATCAATTCTCGCCGGATTTCGAGACGCGGTTTTATCTCAACGCCAACAGTGTGCGGCAACGCATCCCCGGCAGCGTCAGCAAGTTTTCGGCGCTGACGTCACCTGAGACCGCCGCTGTCAACAACCTTACAGGCGACTGGCAGCGAAATATCGATTCCGTGCGTATAGGTAACAAGACCACCATGCGGTTCGATAATACGACGGTGGAGTTCGGTGCGTTCGGGATCGATCGCCATCTGATGCACCCGATCTTCCAATGGCTTGATTATCACTATCAGGACTATGGCGCGTTCGTGCGAGCGGTCGATGACCGCATGATCAATGGCTTCCGCAACCGGCTGGTGGCGGGCGTCAACGTGATCAATGGCAGGATCGACAATCAACAGTTCGCCAATCTCGCCGGCCAGAAGGGTGAGCTGCTGTGGTCGTCGATCGATCGCTCGAAGAACACTTCGGTCTATGCCGAGGATTCGTTCTATTTCCTGCCGAACGTCGCCGCGGTCGCGGGCACGCAGTTTCTTTACGCGACGCGCGACAGGCAAGACCGCCTCCTGAGCGACGGCGATCAATCGGGCCGGACGGAGTTCAGCCTGTGGAGCCCGAAAGGCGGGTTATTGTGGCAGATCGATCCGACCTGGCAGGCTTTTGCCAACATTTCGCGCAGCGCGGAGGTGCCGAGCTACGGCGAGAGTGCGATCGGTCCTGGGATTCCGACCATTCCTTTTACCAGCATTCGGCCGCAGCGCGCGACGACGTACGAGATCGGCACGCGCGCGGGGCGGCCTGACGCCACTTGGGAGCTGACGTACTACCGGGCGCAGATCGACAACGAACTGCTTTGTCTATTCAGCGCGTTCGGTAACTGCAACGTCACCAACGCTGATCGCACGATGCATCAGGGCATCGAGGCCGGCGCAGGCGCTGCGATCTTCCGCAATCTTTTCGTGCGCGGCGATCAGCCGGACCGGCTCTGGCTCAACATTGCCTATACCTTCAGCGATTTCCGTTTCAGCAATGATCCGGTGTTCGGCAATAATCTGCTGCCTGGAGCGCCGCGCCACTTCGTCCGAGGCGAGCTGCTCTACAAGCATCCGAACGGGTACTACATTGGTCCGAATATCGAATGGGTGCCGCAAGGCTATTATGTGGACAGCGCGAACACGCTGAGCACGGACGGCTATGCGATCTATGGACTGAAAACCGGTTTTGACGACGGCGGCAGATATTCCGGCTACGTCGAGGCCCGCAACATCGGCAACAAGGCCTACATCGCTTCCAGTTCGATCATCGATCGGGCCAACGCGAACTCACCATTGTTTGAACCTGGATTTGGGCGTGCGGTCTATGCTGGGTTCAAGGTGCGATGGTGAACGCCTGTACGCGCGCATCGGCATTTTTCGACCAGTGCTTATGATCGAACGGTCCTCTTGTGACAGAACCAAAAGGAGAATGTGATGAAATCATGTTTGGCGCTTCGCGGTATCATCGGCGCCGTGGCGGTCGCTGCGCTTGGCCTGGTGACGCCGGTCCACGCTGAATCCGCCAGCGTCGGCGATCTGGTGATTTTTCAGCCCTGGACTCGTGCCACGGCGGGCGGCGCCAAGGTCGGTACCGGATATCTCACCATCGAGAACAAAGGTGCGGTTGCTGATAGACTTGTCGGCGGTTCGACCGATGCAGCCGGCAAGCTCGAAATTCATCAAATGAGCATGAGCAACGGCGTGATGAAAATGCATCAGGTCGAGGGTGGCCTCGCCGTCGAGCCGGGCAAGACGGTCAAGCTGGAGCCGGGCGGCTATCACCTGATGTTGGTCGATCTCAAGCATCCCTTCAAAAAGGGTGAAAAGGTGCCGGTGACGCTCGAATTCGAAAAGGCCGGCAACGTCGCGGTCACGCTCGATGTGGAAGGCATCGGTGCGCGAGCGCCGGGCGTGCCGGCCGGTGGAGCGATGATGAAAAAGATGCCGGATCATTCACAGGATGGAGGCGAGAAGTGACGCGCGCGTTAGGATCGTGGATAGGTTCGGCCGTTGCGGTGGCTGCCGCAATCATCTCGTGTAACGCAGCGCTGGCGCATGTCACGGTCCAGCCGGCGGATGCACCCGCGGACAGCTATGCACATCTCACCTTTACCGTGCCGCACGGCTGCAACGGCAGCGCGACCACGGCGCTGCGGATCAAGCTGCCGGAAGGCATTCTGTCGGCGAAGCCGCAGATGAAGACGGGCTGGAATGTCGAAATCAAGAGCAAAAAGCTCGAAACGCCGGTGCAAGGACCACACGGAAATACCATCACAGATGTCGTGGATGAGGTCGCCTGGCGTGGGGGTCCGTTGCCGGACAGCCTCTATGATATGTTCGGTCTGGTCGTCCGACTCCCGGACCAGGCGGGGCAGAACCTTTATTTTTCCGCCGTGCAGGAGTGCGAACAGGGGGTCGAGCGCTGGATCGAAATCCCACAGGCCGGACAGGTCCTCGACGGACTGCACAAGCCTGCGCCGGTGGTTCGACTGAAAGCCAAACGCTGAGAATCGTCGTCGGTGAGACATTTCGCGCAGGTGGTGTGGTGCTGGCTGTTGATGACAGTGCTGTTGTCGTCGGCGGCCTGGGCCCACGCCAGCCTGATAGCCAGTGATCCCGCTGACGGCGCTCTGTTGGCACGTTCGCCGGCGACCCTGACGCTGACGTTCAACGAGCCCGTCGAGCCGCTGACGATCCGGATCGTCGATGAGAGCGGAGCGGCTGAGAGCGTCACGCGGATTCGCCGCGACGGCGCGCAGCTTATCCTCACGCCGGCGAAGCTGGACAACGGCGCGCACGTCATCAGCTGGCGTGTGGTTTCGGCCGATGGTCATCCGGTGGGCGGCTCCACGACATTTTGGATTGGCCAGCGTGGCGCGAATGCACCGCAAGCGATGCGCTCGGACGACGCGCTGCTTCGTGGCGCGATCTGGCTGACGCGGGTAACCGTCTATCTCGGCTTGTTCGTCGGCGTTGGCGGCGCGTTCTTCGTCGCATGGATGCAAGCACCGTCCGCGCCTGCCGCGCGCGTCATCGGTAACGTCATCGATCTGGTCGCATTGGGCAGTTTGGCAATTGGTGTAGGGCTGCGAGGGCTCGATGCCCTGGCGTTGCCGTTATCGTCGTTACCGGACCCGGAGGTGTGGATCGTAGGCGCTCACGGCTCGTTCGGGTTGTCGGTCGTGATCGCGGCTGCGGCCTTGCTGCTGGCCTCGCTATCGCATCGGGTCGGCGGGACCCGCGCCAGGGTGATGTCGCTCGGCGCTCTATTGGGTGTTGGATTGGCGCTGGCGACGACCGGTCATGCTGCCACGGCTTCGCCGCGATGGCTCACCGCGCCCGCGGTGTTTGTGCATGGCATTGCTCTGGCATTCTGGGTCGGGTCGCTGGCTCCGCTCGCGCTGGCGATGCGCGGGCCTCGCCAGGCCGCGATCGAGGTCCTGAAGCGGTTTTCGTGGGTCATCCCCTTCGCTGTCGCAGCGCTGCTGGCGAGCGGACTGCTGCTCGCCGTCGTGCAACTCGAGCGGCCGGACGCGTTGTGGACGACGAGCTACGGCCGCGTTCTCGCGATCAAGCTCATGCTGATAGCACTGTTGCTGGCGATAGCGCTCTGGAATCGGCTGTCTCTTACTCCGCAGGTCGGGGAGGGTCGGGACAAGTCTCGCCGTCTCATGCGACGGACGATCATTGCCGAACTGGTCCTGGTGGTCGGCATCTTCGGCGTCGTTGGACTTTGGCGTTTTACACCTCCGCCTCGCGCCCTTCTCGCCGCCCAACCCCTGTTTACGCACGTTCATACCGAACGCTTGATGGCGGACATTACCGTGTCACGTGGCCGGTCCGGTCCTGTCAGTATTGCCATCCAGTTGCGGACACCGGACGAGCAGGTGCTTGCCGCCAAGGCCGTTTCCGTGACGCTGTCCAGTCAGGAGAACGGTGTCGAGGCCTCGATTGCTGAAGCGAGGTCCTCCGGCGAAGGACAATGGCAGGTTTCGATGGCGATCCCGGTCGCCGGGCGATGGACTCTCGCACTCGATGTGCTGATCTCGGATTTCGATCAATTTCATGCCGAGGCAGAGATTCAGATCCATTAGAGTCCGTTTTAACTGCGTTGAATCAAACTCTGCTTTATTCTTTCGACTGACTCCGAAAACGTGAAATTCCGTCGCTTTTGCGCGGCTTGTCGTCTTGCAGACCTTGTATTTTGCTGGCCGATCCGGTTTCACTGCCAGCGTCCGTGTCCCCAAGCGATTCCAGGCCTGCCCATGCGATTGTCGCGGTTCTTTTTGCCGATTCTGAAGGAGACCCCGAAGGAAGCCGAGATTGTCTCGCACCGGCTGATGCTGCGGGCAGGCATGATACGCCAGGAGGCGGCCGGCATCTATGCTTGGCTGCCGCTGGGTCTTCGGGTGCTCAAGAAGATCGAGGCGATCGTGCGCGAGGAGCAGAACCGCGCCGGCGCGATCGAGCTATTGATGCCGACGCTGCAACTCGCGGATCTCTGGCGCGAGAGCGGGCGTTACGATGCCTATGGACCGGAGATGCTGCGGATTCAGGATCGCCACAAGCGCGAGCTGCTGTTCGGTCCGACCAACGAGGAAATGATCACCGAGATCTTCCGCGGCTATATCCGTTCCTATAAAAGCCTGCCGCTCAACCTCTACCATATCCAGTGGAAGTTCCGTGACGAGCAGCGTCCCCGTTTTGGCGTCATGCGCGGCCGCGAATTCCTTATGAAGGATGCCTATTCCTTCGATATCGATGAAGCTGGCGCGCGGCGATCCTACAACAGGATGTTCGTCGCTTACTTGCGCACATTCGCGCGTATGGGATTGAAGGCGATTCCGATGCGGGCGGAAACCGGCCCGATCGGCGGCGATCTCAGTCATGAATTCATCGTTCTCGCCGAGACCGGAGAATCCGGCGTCTATATCGACAAGGATGTTCTCGATCTTCCGGTACCTGACATGGATGTGGATTACGATGGCGATCTGACGCCGATCGTCAAGCAATGGACCACAGCCTATGCCGCGACAGAGGACGTTCATGATGGGTCGCGCTATGAGCGCGAGGTTCCGGAAGAGAGACGCGTTCATACCCGCGGCATTGAGGTCGGTCAGATCTTCTATTTCGGCACCAAGTATTCCGACTCGATGAAGGCGCTGGTGGCTGGCCCCGACGGCATTGAGCAGCCGATCCATGGCGGCTCCTACGGAGTGGGGGTCTCCCGTCTCGTCGGAGCGATCATCGAGGCCTGTCATGATGAGACGGGCATCAAATGGCCGGAAGCGGTGGCACCGTTCGCGGTGGCGATCCTGAATCTGAAACAAGGCGCCAGTGATACTGATGCGGCATGTGAACGGCTCTATCGCGAACTCTCCGCCAGGGGAGTTGACGTGCTTTACGATGACACCGACCAGCGGGCAGGCGCGAAGTTCGCAACCGCCGACCTGATCGGCATTCCCTGGCAGGTGATGGTGGGCCCGAAGGGGCTCGCCGAAGGCAAGGTCGAGATCAAGCGACGGAGCGACGGGGCGCGAGAGCATGTCGCGTTGGAGGATGCGATTGCGCGGTTGATGACGTAGCGATTATCCACCGCGCGCGGCATTCAATGCCATTCCGGCCACAATTGGCCGCGAATCATGGGATTATCGAAAGATGGATGAGACCATGAACGAGCCGCTCCGAACCAAGCCGTTTGCCGCCTTTGAGTGGATGCTGTCCGGGCGCTACCTGCGAGCGCGGCGGAAGGAAGGGTTCATCTCCGTCATAGCCGGCTTCTCGTTCCTCGGCATCATGCTCGGCGTAGCCACGCTGATTATCGTGATGGCCGTCATGAATGGCTTTCGCACGGAACTGCTTAGCAAGATCCTTGGCCTGAACGGGCACCTCTTGGTTCAGCCGCTGGAGTCGCCGCTCACCGACTGGAAGGACGTTGCGGACCGTGTCAGTCAGGTGCAGGGGATACGGCTTGCCGCGCCTGTCGTCGACGGTCAGGCGCTCGCGTCTTCGCCGTATAATGCCGCCGGTGTGCTCGTCCGGGGCATCCGGGCTAATGATCTCAACAATCTCACCTCCATCGCCCAGAATATCAAACAGGGGACGCTCGACGGGTTCGACGACGGACAAGGCGTGGCCATCGGCCGGCGTCTTGCTGATCAACTCTCGCTGCACGCGGGCGACAGCGTGACGCTGGTCGCACCGCGCGGGGCCGTAACTCCGATGGGCACGACACCGCGCATTAAGCCGTACAAGATCGCGGCGGTGTTCGAAATCGGGATGTCGGAATACGATTCCACCTTCATATTCATGCCGCTGGCTGAGGCGCAGGCCTATTTCAATCGCGCCAACGATGTCACCGCGATCGAGGTCTATACGGACAATCCGGACAAGATCGTTGAATACCGCGCGTCGGTGACGGAAGCTGCGGGCCGCCCGGTGTTTCTGGTCGACTGGCGGCAGCGGAATTCGACGTTTTTCAATGCGCTCCAGGTCGAACGCAATGTGATGTTTCTGATCCTGACGCTGATTGTCCTGGTCGCGGCGCTGAATATCGTTTCAGGGCTGATCATGCTGGTCAAAGACAAGGGGAGCGATATCGCCATTTTGCGCACCATGGGCGCTTCTCAGGGAGCGATCATGCGTATCTTCCTGATCACGGGGGCGGCAATCGGCGTGGTCGGCACGCTTACCGGCTTTGTGGTGGGGCTCGTGATCTGTCTCAATATCGAGTCGATCCGCGAATTTCTCTCATGGCTTACCAGCACGGAGCTGTTCTCACCTGAGCTTTACTTTCTGTCCAAACTGCCGGCCGAAATCGATGTTCGGGAGACCAGCGCCGTTGTGATCATGGCGCTGACGCTGTCGTTTCTCGCGACTCTTTATCCGTCATGGCGCGCGGCGCGGCTCGATCCCGTCGATGCCCTGCGGTACGAGTGAGCCCGACATGGAGCAAGAGACGAAGGAAGTACCGGTTGTTTATCTTCACGATATCAGGCGTCAATATACGCAGGGTGAAACGAGACTGACCATTCTGGACAGCACGAAGCTTGCCTTGTGGGCGGGCCAGTCCGTTGCGCTGGTGGCCCCGTCGGGATCGGGCAAGTCAACCCTGCTGCATATTGCCGGGCTGCTCGAAAGCCCTGATGCAGGGGAGGTCTATATCGGAGGAACCGCGACGTCCAGCCTTTCGGACGTTGAGCGTACGCAGATAAGGCGCACCGATATCGGGTTCGTCTATCAGTCGCACCGTCTTCTTCCGGAGTTCACCGCGCTTGAAAACGTTATGCTGCCGCAGATGATCCGCGGTCTCAAGCGCGCAGAGACGGTCAAGCGCGCACACGAAATTCTCGCTTATCTCGGCCTAGAGGATCGCGTCACCCATCGTCCGGCAGAGTTATCCGGCGGAGAACAGCAGCGGGTTGCGATCGCGCGTGCCGTTGCCAACGCGCCGCGGGTGCTGTTTGCGGACGAACCGACCGGCAACCTCGATCCCCAAACAGCAGATCATGTGTTCAATGCGCTGATGCAGCTTGTGAAAGCGACTCAGGTGGCAATGCTGATCGCGACGCACAACTTGGAACTCGCAGATCGGATGGACCGGCGAGTATCGCTTGAGAACGGTCACGTGGTCGAACTCGACTGAAGGGATTTGACCAGACGGCGCCGACTTTCGTCTTGATTATTGGTAGTGGTGTCGTCGTCGTGGTCGCCTCCGATCGTCTGGCGTGCCGGCGAAATAGGGGTTCTCCATGCATTGGGCGTACAAGCCCCTTGAGGACGCCCTACATTGCTCCATCGTTTCAAAGCGGCAGTCGCTCATCGTGACCGGTGAGTAAAGCATCTGGCAGACCGGATAACGGGGGTCCCAGTTCTGGGCGTTAGCTGTGGCGCACGAGAAAATCAGAGCTAGAGCGATGAAAGTTCCGCGCATCAAATGAGTCCTGAATGAATGAACTGATAAGCACTTTCGCTTTTTGGCCGCGTATCAAGTTATCAAGTCGCAAAGCTTGCAGGCGGGCGTGTGACTGCCCCGCATATTGATATATATCCTCGCCTGAAGTAGTTCCATCTCGCTAAACGCAAAACTTCAAAAGTTCGGTGTCAGGCTAACCAACCCTCGAACTTTCGAGGTCCTTTGACAAGCATTGAGGTGGCCCGCGGCATGACCGGCTCACACTATCTCGACCTCGCCCGTGAGAAGCTGATTGTCGCTCTCGATTACTGGAATATCGAGGATGCAAGGAAGCTCGTTCGGGACTTGGGCGACGAAGTCTCTTTTTACAAGGTCGGTTTAGGGCTGCAACTCGTCGGCGGAAACGAATTTGCCAGGGAACTCATTGCGGAGGGCAAGCGGGTTTTCCTGGATTACAAATATTACGACATCGCAGAGACCGTTCAACGCGCGGTCGCCCAGGCAGCCGAGTTGAAGATCACCTTCCTGACCGTGCATGGCGTTGCGAGCATCATGAAAGCTGCCGTCGCCGGTCGCGGCAACTCCGACATGAAGGTTCTCGGCGTCACTGTGCTCACAAGCATGGATGCCGAGGATATCAAGGAAATGGGATTCGAGTGCAGCGTCGAAGACTTGGTCGTTGCACGCGCGAAGAGGGCGCTTGAGGTTGGAGTCGATGGCGTCATCGCGTCGGCCCTGGAAGTCGCCGAGCTTCGCAAGCAGACCAGCAACAAGCTGATGATCGTGTCGCCTGGTATCCGCCCGAGCGGCGGCGCCAAGCATGATCAGAAGCGGGTGGCCACACCGTTTGAAGCCATGCGTGCGGGGGCGGATTACCTGGTGTTGGGCAGGCCGATCTACGCCGCGGATAATCCAAAAGCCGCCGCGCAAGCGATCATTCAGGAAATGGCGGATGCGTTGCGCCCGGATTAAGGCTTATCTCTCGAAAGCTGAAGCGTTTTTGAGCGAAGTGGAATCCGGTTCGCGTGAAGAAAACTCGTCAAATGAAAGACTCTTAGGAATCCCAACTCAGGCTTTTCCCGTTCGGCGGTAACCACGTGAGATACGGCAGGTTATTTCTTCTCAACTAAGCCGCGCCTGAACCTTTGGTAGTTTGTCTCTTCGCGGCGAACGAAACGACTTGCGGAGTGGACCAAGGAGCGCTATCGGCCCTTTATGGCTCAGAAACTCAAACCTGGCGTGCGAAGCCGCGACGGCGGTGAATATACCTGTTCTGGTTGCGGCGCCGTCTACGCAGTGACGGTCTATACCAGTCCGTTTAAGGACACGGGGCATGCAGATTGTGACGTCTGTAGCCTACCTATCAAAAGCTGGAACCACGCAACGGCTTGGTGGTCGTACAAATTGACCAAGCGGCCACGCAAGTGACGGTGGTCGGCAAAACCCGCGCCATTAACCAAGGGATTTGTTCCAAGGTCGTCCTTACTTGACTTTTAGAACATAAAGGGAACAATGTTCCTCATATGTTCTAGTCAGAGGAGGGCCTAACCATGTTGAGAATGTTTGTGGAGGAGGCGTCGGCGCTGGCGTCGATCGTGCTGTTCGTTGGAATGGTTGCCGTCTGGGCGCAGCTTATTCCTCAACTTTCGTGAGCGAGGTCCGGCGGACTGGGGAAAGCGAGAACAGCCGCGCGGGTGTGGGGGTTTCGGATGGACTCACCAGGTGCAAGCCCTCACCATTCATTCGCTGCGGGTCGGCCTGTGCCGATTCGCCCCGATGATTGCTAAAAGCCATGATCCAGAAAACAATCGCGGCTAACGCAGGTTTCGTTCACCTGCATGTCCATTCGGCCTATTCGTTGTTGAAAGGCTCGATCAAGATCCAGAAACTGGCGGAGCTCGCCAGGGCGGATCACCAACCGGCATTGGCGCTCACTGATACCGACAATATGTTCGGTGCGCTGGAATTCTCCGACAAGGTCGCGGGCCAGGGCATTCAGCCGATCATCGGCTGTGAACTGGCAGTGGATTTCGGAGATCAGGACGCCAATGCGCGGAATGCGCTTCCACCCGCCCGAATCGTCCTGCTGGCGACTCGCGAGGTCGGTTATCGTAACTTGATGAGACTGAACTCCCGGGCGTTCCTCGAAACGCCGGTGCATTACAGCCCGCACATCAGTTGGGAGTGGCTTCGGGATGAGAACGAAGGTTTGATCGCCTTGACCGGCGGGCCGGAGGGCCCTGTGGCGTTGGCGTTCACCGCCGATCATTCAGCGCTTGCGATTGCTCGCTGCGATCAACTCGCCAAGATTTTCGGCGACCGGCTCTACGTGGAGTTGCAGCGTCATGGCCTGGACAAGGAACGGCGAGTCGAAGGTGCGTTGATCGACCTCGCTTATGCGAAGGGTCTTCCGCTGGTTGCAACCAACGAGCCGTATTTTGCCAGCTCCGATGATTATGAGGCCCATGACGCCTTGCTGTGTATCGCCGGCGGTCGCCTGGTTGCGGAGACCGAACGCGAGCAATTGACTTCCGATCATCGCTTCAAAACCCGCGCGGAAATGGCTGTCCTGTTTGCCGACATCCCCGAAGCGTTGTCGTCCACGGTTGAAATCGCAGAACGTTGCGCGTTCCGGCCCATGACACGCAAGCCGATCCTTCCGAACTTTACAGTGGCCTCCGACGCCGCCGCGGCGGACGGCAAAAACGATGAAGCTGCTGAATTGCGGCGGCAGGCGGAAGAGGGGCTTGCGAAGCGGCTGGCGGTGCACGGCGTCTCGACTGGAATGATGGAGACCGACTACCACGCGCGCCTTGGTTTTGAACTCGACGTCATCACTCGCATGAATTATGCGGGCTACTTCCTGATCGTTGCGGACTTCATCAAATACGCCAAGTCCGAGGGAATTCCAGTCGGGCCCGGACGTGGTTCCGGCGCCGGCTCATTGGTAGCCTATGCGCTCACGATCACCGATCTCGATCCGATCCGGTTCGGCCTGCTCTTCGAGCGTTTCCTCAATCCCGAACGCGTATCGATGCCGGACTTCGACATCGATTTCTGCCAGGAACGGCGCGGTGAGGTCATCGACTACGTGCAGAAGCGCTACGGTCGCGATCAGGTCGCGCAAATCATCACCTTTGGCACGCTACAGGCGCGGGGCGTGCTGCGCGACGTCGGCCGCGTCCTGCAGATGCCTTACGGTCAGGTGGATAAGCTCACCAAGCTGGTGCCGCAAAATCCCGCAGCGCCGGTCTCGTTGAAGCAGGCGATCGAAGGGGAGCCGAAGCTTCAAGCGTTTCGCGATGAGGATCCTGTGGTAGCGCGCGCGTTCGATATCGCCCAGCGCCTCGAGGGGCTGACACGTCACGCCTCGACCCATGCGGCGGGCATCGTGATCGGCGATCGCCCCTTGAGCGAACTCGTGCCGCTGTATCGCGATCCAAAGTCTGACATGCCGGTGACTCAGTTCAATATGAAGTGGGTGGAGCCGGCAGGCCTCGTGAAGTTCGACTTTCTCGGCCTGAAGACGCTGACCGTTCTTGACGTTGCGGTGAAGTTGCTAAAGCAGCGCAATATCCACGTCGATCTCGCTACACTGCCGCTCGATGATGCACCCAGCTACCAGATGCTGGCGCAAGGCGACGTGGTCGGCGTGTTTCAGGTTGAAAGCCAGGGTATGCGGCGAGCGCTGGTGGACATGCGCCCGGACCGTTTCGAGGACATCATCGCGCTGGTCGCGCTGTATCGGCCGGGGCCGATGGCGAATATTCCGACCTATTGCGCGCGCAAGCACGGCGAGGAGGAGGCGGAGTTTCTTCATCCAATGCTCGAGCCGATCCTGAAGGAAACCTTCGGCGTCATCATCTATCAGGAACAGGTCATGCAGATCGCCCAAGTTATGGCCGGCTACTCGCTCGGAGACGCCGACCTGTTGCGGCGGGCGATGGGCAAGAAAATCCGCGCGGAAATGGAAAAGCAACGCGCGATCTTCGTTGCCGGCTCCGTAAAAAGCGGCGTTCCCAAAGGCCAAGCGGAAACGATCTTTGAGCTGCTGGCGAAATTCGCTGATTACGGATTTAACAAAAGCCATGCGGCGGCCTATGCGCTCGTCTCCTATCAGACGGCGTATATGAAAGCGCATTTCCCCGTCGAATTTCTGGCGGCGTCAATGACGCTCGACATGAGCAACACCGACAAGCTTTCGGAATTTCGCGCGGAAGCCCACCGCCTGGGCATCAAGGTCGAAGCGCCGTCGGTCAACCGCTCTGGCGCGACCTTCGAGGTGAGCGAAGGCGTTATTTGTTATGCGCTGGCCGCGCTGAAAGGGGTTGGCGCACACGCGGTCGAACTGATCGTCGAAGCCCGCAAGAACGGCTTTTTCACCTCGCTGGCCGATTTCGCCGCCAGGGTGCCGCCACGCGCCATCAACAAGCGCGTGATCGAAAGCCTCGCAGCCGCCGGAGCGTTCGATGCGCTCGAGCCCAACCGCGCCCGCGTGTTCGCCGGCGCCGAGGCGATCCTGGCCGCGTGCCAGCGCAGTCACGAGGCAACGATACTCGGTCAGAATGATATGTTCGGCGGCATGGCGGACGCGCCCGACATCATGCTGCCTCGGGCGGAGGCTTGGCTGCCTGCTGATCGGCTGAGGCGCGAATATGAGGCGGTTGGATTTTTCCTCTCGGGACATCCGCTCGACGACTATGCGACAGCGCTAAAGCGGTTGCGCGTCCAGTCCTGGATCGAATTTTCCCGCGCGGTGAAGGCTGGTGCGACCGCCGGCAAGGTGGCCGCGACGGTGCTTTCGCGGACGGAGCGGCGAACCAAGACCGGTAATAAGATGGGCATCATCGGCCTGTCCGATCCGACCGGCCATTTCGAGGCGGTGCTGTTTTCAGAAGGTCTGGCGCTATTTCGGGACGTACTTGAGCCGGGAGCAGCAGTGCTGTTGCAACTCGACGCGGAGTTGCAGGGAGAGGATGTGCGGGCGCGGGTGTCCCGTGCCGAGCCGCTCGACGATGCCGCGGCCAAGACACAGAAGGGGCTGCGGATTTTCCTGCGCGATTCCAAGCCGCTCGAGTCGATCGAAAAGCGTCTCCTGGCAAACGAAAGCGGTGACCCGGCCGGGGCCGCCGGAGTTTCAGCGTCAAGGCAAGCCGGCGACGGTGACGTCTCGCTGGTGATGTTGCTGGACCTTGAAACGGAGGTGGAGATAAAGCTTCCGGGCCGCTTTCGGGTTTCGCCTCAGATCGCGGGCGCGATCAAGGCGGTGTCGGGGGTCGTGGACGTTCAGGCCGTCTGACCGGCCCGGGCAGCGCAGGCGGCGGGGTCGGATTGCCTTGCGTATAGCGGGTACCCTCGCTATACAGGCCGCATCTCACACGGAAACATGGCCTAAAAAGCCGTCCGGTGGCTGCCGGACCGCATTCCTTTTGGTTTGACGGTTCGGTCTGCTCACACGTTTCCGGAGGAACCAACCGGAGAATTTTACCATGGCGCTACCTGAATTCACCATGCGTCAGCTGCTTGAGGCTGGCGTTCATTTCGGTCACCAATCGCACCGCTGGAATCCGAAGATGGCGGAGTACATTTTCGGTGCGCGTAACAACATCCATATCATCGACCTCGCGCAGACCGTGCCGTTGCTGCACCGTGCGTTGCAGGCCGTCAGCGATACCGTTGCCAAGGGCGGCCGCATCCTGTTCGTCGGCACCAAGCGGCAGGCGCAGGACGGCGTCGCCGAGTCGGCGAAGCGCTCGGCGCAGTATTTCGTCAATTCGCGATGGCTGGGCGGCACGCTGACCAATTGGAAAACGATCTCCGGTTCGATCAAGCGGTTGCGCCATCTCGACGAGGTGCTCAATTCCGGCGATGCCAATGCCTACACCAAGAAGGAGCGGCTGACGCTGCAGCGCGAGCGCGACAAGCTCGATCGTTCGCTCGGCGGTATCAAGGACATGGGCGGTCTCCCCGATTTGATCTTCGTGATCGATACCAACAAGGAAGACATCGCGATCCAGGAAGCCCAGCGGCTGAACATTCCGGTCGCGGCGATCGTGGACACCAACTGCGATCCGAAAGGCATCACATATATCGTGCCCGGTAACGACGATGCGGGCCGCGCCATCAGCCTGTATTGCGACCTCATTGCCCGTGCGGCGATCGACGGCATTTCGCGGGCTCAGGGTGATTCCGGCATCGACGTCGGCGCCTCGGTTGCGCCGGTGCAGGAACAGCTTCCGGATGCCGCGCAGCCTGCCGGCTTCCAGGGGCTCGCCGGGCCGCGAGGCGTCGCCGACGATCTCAAGAAGCTCACGGGCGTGTCAGGGGCGATAGAGAAAAAATTCAACGATCTCGGCATCTTTCACTATTGGCAGCTTGCCGAGCTCGATCACGATACCGCGCACAGGATTGGCGAAGAAGTTGGCCTTCCAAGCCGGGCCGACGGCTGGGTTGCCCAGGCTAAGGCAATGACCGCCGAGGCCGAATAACGTGACGCGCGGGCGGTGTTGCGGCCGGCCGCTTCACACCTGATTTTCTGACTTGATCCCTGAATAGAGGTGGCGGGGGCAGTAAGCCGTCCCGCAATCTCCCGACAGGCAAAGGACATTACAGCAATGGCGACAATCACCGCGGCGATGGTCAAGGAGCTGCGCGAAACCACTGGCGTCGGCATGATGGATTGCAAGCAGGCGTTGACCGAAAACAACGGTGACATGCAGGCTGCGATTGACTGGCTGCGCAAGAAGGGACTTTCCAAGGCTGCCAAAAAGGCGGGGCGTGTGGCAGCCGAGGGCCTGATCGGCGTCGTTACCAGCGGCAACAAGGGTGTCGTCGTTGAAGTCAATTCGGAAACCGACTTCGTTGCGCGCAATGAGCAGTTTCAAGGATTGGTCAAAATGGTGGCGCAGGTCGCCCTTAGCGTCGGTGCCAATGTCGAGGTGATCAAGGCCGCCAAGGTTGGTAGCGCCACCGTGGAGACGGCGATCTCGGATGCCATCGCTACCATCGGTGAGAACATGACGTTGCGTCGCGCGGATTCGCTGGAGGTCGCCAAGGGGGTCGTCGCGAGCTATGTCCACAATGCCGTGATCGACGGTGCAGGCAAATTGGGGGTGATCGTCGCTCTTGAGTCCGCCGGTAATGCCGACGAGCTCGCAGCGCTTGGCCGCCAGATTGCGATGCATGTCGCGTCCACGAATCCGCTGGCCATCGATCCCGCGGGAGTCGACCCGGATGTCGTCACACGTGAGAAGGACGTCCTCGCTGACAAGTTTCGGCAACAAGGCAAGCCGGAAGCGATGATCGAGAAGATCACCGAGTCCGGCCTGAAGACCTTTTTCAAGGAACAGACGCTGCTGGAACAGCCGTTTATCTTCGACGACAAGAAGAGTGTTGGCCAGGCGCTTAAGGAAGCCGAGGGCAGGGTTGGGGCGCCTGTGAAGATTACAGGCTTTGTGCGCTATGCTCTCGGCGAAGGAATCGAGAAAGCCGATTCCGATTTTGCGGCCGAGGTTGCTGCGGCGGCCGGACAGGGCTGACGCCGGATCTGAGGCGGGACAGTCTGACTCGCGACGGAGCTAACGCATCATGGATCAGCCGGCCTACCGTCGTGTTGTCGTGAAGCTGTCGGGGGAATATCTGGCGGGTTCGCAATCTTTCGGCATCGATCAGCCCACCATCGATCGTATTGCCGGCGATCTGACCGCGGCCCGCGCGCTGGGAGCTGAAATCGCGGTCGTTGTCGGCGGAGGAAATATATTCCGGGGCGTCGAGGTATCGTCCCGCGGCGTCTCGCGTCCGACCGGCGATACGATGGGAATGCTTGCAACCGTCATGAACTGCCTTGCGCTCGAGGCCGCCCTCGAACGCCGCGGGCAGTCGGCGCGCGCCCTCTCTTCGTTTGTAATGCCCGAAGTCTGTGAGCTCTTCACCCGCCGTGCGGCGCACAAATATCTTGCAGAGAACCGAATTGTTCTGCTCGCGGGCGGAACCGGAAATCCTTATTTCACGACCGATACGACGGCGGTGCTTCGTGCCGCCGAGATCGGTGCGCAAGCCGTGCTCAAGGCGACCAACGTGGATGGCGTATATAGTGCCGATCCGAAGAAGGACCCGTCGGCGAAACGGTTCGAACGGTTAAGTCACTCGCAGGCGCTCGAAGGCGGCTATAAGGTCATGGATGCGACGGCTTTCGCGCTTGCTCGCGAGACGTCACTGCCTATCATTGTGTTCTCGATCGCCGAACCGGACTCTATCGGCGCCATCCTGAGGGGGACCGGCCGCGGGACGATCGTCGCAAGTTGATCCGTGGCGTCGGATCGGATGTAGTTCAGGCAAGTTCCAGATGGAGGGCACATGGCGTCGGAAAACTTCGATATCGGCGACTTGAAGCGGCGAATGCAGGGAGCGATACAGTCCCTCAAGCATGAACTGGGGGGCTTGCGGACCGGTCGGGCGTCGCCGTCAATGCTCGACCCGGTGCAAGTCGATGCCTATGGCAGCCACATGCCGTTGAATCAGGTTGCAACGATCAGTGTCCCCGAGCCGCGCCTGCTGTCGGTACAGGTATGGGACAGATCGATGGTGAAGGCTGTCGAGAAGGCGATCGTCGATTCTAACCTCGGACTGAGCCCGGCTACCGAGGGACAGGTATTGCGACTGCGTATCCCCGAACTTAACGAAGAGCGGCGCAAGGAATTGGTAAAGGTCGCGCACAAATATGCGGAGGCGGCCAAGGTGGCGGCTCGTCATGTGCGTCGCGACGGCTTGGATACGCTCAAGAAGCTCGAAAAGAATCACGAGATTTCCGAGGACGACGAGAAACGCCTGGCGAACGATGTTCAGAAGGCTACGGACGGCGTAATCTCCGAAATCGATCAGTTGCTGGCGGGCAAGGAAAAGGAAATCCTTACCGTTTAGCAGGATTGGACTGGCCTGATGTCGAATGCTGTTGCGCCTGCAATCGAGGGATCGGACCAATCCGATACACCGTTGCACGTTGCGATCATCATGGATGGCAACGGCCGATGGGCGGCCGCTCGAGGACTGCCGCGCGCGGAGGGTCATCGCCGCGGCGTCGAGGCGTTGAGGCGCGTGGTCCGTGCTGCAAGCGAATTGAACATCCTTTATCTGACCATTTTTTCATTCAGTTCCGAGAACTGGTCGCGGCCTCCGAGCGAGATCGGCGATCTCTTCGGCTTGCTGCGAAGGTTCGTCCGTAATGATCTGGCAACGCTGCACCGCGACGGAGTGCGGGTGCGAGTTATCGGCGAGCGTGCCGGGTTGGAGCCGGATATCTGCGCGCTGCTGACAGAGGCCGAGGACCTGACGAAGAACAACAACCGGCTTAATCTTGTCGTTGCATTCAACTATGGCTCGCGACAGGAAATCGCAAAGGCTGCCCAGCGCCTTGCTCGTGAAGTCGCTGACGGCAAGCGCGACCCGGCCACGGTCGATGCCGATACGCTGGGTCGATATCTCGACGCGCCGGACATTCCCGATCCTGACTTGATCATTCGCACAAGCGGCGAGCAGCGGCTGTCGAATTTCCTGATGTGGCAAGCGGCTTACAGTGAGTTTGTATTCGTCCCGATTCACTGGCCGGATTTCGACAGAACGGCGCTCGAAGGCGCGATCGCCGAATATGCCAGACGCGAACGACGCTTCGGCGGGCTGGCTGCGAAAGCCGGATCGTGATCATAGCTTTTCGAACGAAGTGGTTATCGGTCGCGTGAAGAAGCGCGCCAATCAAAATCATAGAGTCTGCATCATCCATCAGAAGCGGAAAGATTCTAGACTATAAGATGTTAGTTTGCCTTTGATTCCGAAGTTCGTATCAAAGGTTGCTAGCTAAGGACATTCGAACTTGGACTCGGGACATTAGTGTGAATCAGGATCAACTCGCGCCGGTTGCCGCAAGCGGATCGCGAAATCTCCGGACGCGTATCATTGCGGCATTGGTGCTTGCGCCAGCTGCGATTGCGATCGCATGGGCTGGCGGACCGCTATGGATAGGTCTTGTGACCCTCGCGGCCATCGGCATGTACGTCGAATGGCTGACGATCGTCGGCACCGCGCAGGAAAGGCGGACGGTTGTCGCAGGGATCGCAGCCCTCGTTGTCTCCAGCCTGTGCCTGGCGCTCGGATACGACGCGGTTTCGCTGGTTGTTCTCCTGATCGGCGCCGCGGTGGTCGCAGCGATGTCGCAACAGTTGCGGCTCTGGTCAGTCGGTGGATTCTGTTATGCGGCGGCTGCCGCATTCGCGGCGGTTCAGGTTCGCCTCGACGGCGAATACCGATTTGTCGCGTTGATGTTTGTGCTCCTGGTGGTGTGGGTGACGGACATCGGGGGATACTTCGCGGGCCGCGGAATCGGCGGACCCAAATTGTGGCCTCGCGTCAGTCCGAAGAAGACATGGGCGGGTGCGGCAGGCGGTTTCGTCGCGAGCCTTGCAGTTGCCGCCGGATTTTCGGCTTTTGGTTTTGGAAATCTGACGTCTTTGCTTTTCCTTGGGGCGGTTCTGTCAATCGTGTCGCAATCGGGCGATTTGTTTGAATCCGCGGTCAAAAGGCGATTCGGAGTCAAGGATTCCAGTCAGATCATTCCCGGTCACGGCGGCTTGCTCGATCGTCTCGACGGCTTTGTTGCGGCGATCGTGTTCGCCATGTTTTTCGGATTTCTGCTTGGCGATGCCAATGGCATCGGTCACGCTCTTATGGGTTGGTGAGGTATGAGTGCTGTTCCGTTGAAAAACGACAAGCCGGTTGAGGCTGGCGTCAGGACCGTGACGGTTCTGGGAGCGACCGGATCGATCGGCGACAGCACCATGGATTTGTTGCGCGGCGCGCCCGGCCGCTATCGGGTCGAGGCCCTAACCGCGAACTCCAATGTTGAAGGCCTTGTCAAGCTGGCGCGCGAATTCGACGCGCGGTTTGTGGCGGTCGCGGATACCGCTCGCTTTGGCGAATTAAAGGATGCGCTTGCTGGTAGCGGTATCGAGTGTGGTGTCGGCGAAAGCGCGATCATCGAGGCCGCTTCGCGTCCAGCCGACTGGCTGATGGCCGCGGTGAGCGGCGCGGCTGGACTGAAGCCCGCGCTTGCAGCCGTCGATCGAGGGACGACGATTGCGCTTGCGAACAAGGAATGCCTGGTCTGCGCCGGCGATTTCTTCATGCAGCGCGCCGCGAAGGCGGGAGCTTGCATCCTGCCAGCGGACTCCGAACACAATGCCTTGTTTCAGGCTCTGAGTTCGGGAAATCGCGATGAACTCACGCGCGTCATCATCACCGCGTCAGGAGGACCGTTTCGCACCTGGGCGGCAGCTGACATCGAGAAGGCGACGTTGGCGCAGGCGTTGAAGCACCCGAACTGGAGCATGGGACAGAAGATCACCATCGATTCAGCGTCGATGATGAACAAGGGGCTCGAAGTCATTGAGGCCGCCTGCCTGTTTGCGCTGACGCCGGACGAGATCGACGTCCTGGTTCACCCGCAATCGATCGTCCACGGCATGGTCGAGTTCTCAGACCGATCCGTCGTCGCTCAACTTGGCACCCCCGACATGCGGACGCCGATCGCACATTGCCTCGGTTGGCCGGAACGCATTGCGGGACCGGCGGCGAAGCTCGATCTCGCTAAAATCGGACAACTGACTTTCGAGGCGCCGGATTTCGCCCGATTCCCGGCGTTGCGGCTCGCTTATGATGCGCTGCGGACCGGAAATGGCGCAACCACGGTCTACAACGCTGCAAACGAGATCGCCGTCGCGGCGTTTATCGCTGAGAAGATCAGATTTGGCGCCATCGCACGCCTGGTCGAAGCCACCATGAATGGCTGGGTCCGGGCAGGAAATCTCGCGCCCTTGGCGTCGGCTGATGACGCCATCGCCGTTGACCATAACGCGCGAAATATGGCTGCTTCACTATTGCCTCAAATTGCCGCAAAGGCATCTTAGGCGTGGACGGGAACAGGGCCACCGGCACTGGACGAGGGAAACGGAATGGCCGATTTTTTTCTTAATAGTTTCAATATGCTAAGCTCAGGTTTGATTGGCTACATCGTTCCGTTCCTGTTTGTCCTCACCATCGTTGTTTTCTTTCACGAACTTGGCCATTTTCTCGTTGCGCGCTGGACGGGCGTGAAGGTGCTGACATTTTCCGTGGGCTTCGGACCCGAGCTGGCGGGCTTCAACGACAGGCACGGAACGCGCTGGAAGCTCTCCGCGATTCCCCTGGGCGGATACGTCAGGTTCTTTGGCGATGATTCCGAAGCCAGCAATCCCTCGAACGCGACCCTTGCCTCCATGACGGCGGAGGAGCGCGAGAGCAGCTTTCATCACAAGAAGGTTGGTCCGCGCGCCGCGATCGTTGCTGCCGGCCCCATCGCCAACTTTATCCTCGCGATTGTTATTTTCGCTAGCCTGTTGATGTTTCTCGGTAAGCCCAGCACGACAGCTCGCGTAGACGGGATACAGGCCGGCAGCGCCGCTGAAGCCGCCGGTTTCAAGGCCGGCGATATCGTGGCCGCGATCAATGGCGGTAAGATCGACAGCTTTTCTGACATGCAGCGGATCGTCGGCACCAGTGCCGGCGAGACGCTGACATTCGCAGTGAAGCGAGGCGATTCCATCATTGATCTCAAAGGAGTGCCGGAGCTCAAGGAGATCAAGGACCGGTTCGGAAACATTTACCGGATCGGCGTTCTCGGAATCACGCGCGCGACCTCGCCAGGGGACGTCACCAGGGAATATGTGAACCCGGCGGTGGCACTATGGTTGGGAGTTAAGGAAACCTGGTTCGTGGTCGACCGCACGATGGCTTATATCGGCGGGATTTTCACCGGGCGCGAGGCCGCCGACCAGGTTGGAGGACCGCTGCGGATTGCTCAGATTTCCGGGCAGGTAGCCACGATCGGCTTCGCTGAGTTGATCCATCTTGCCGCCGTTCTTTCCGTATCGATTGGACTGCTAAACCTGTTTCCGGTTCCGTTGCTGGATGGCGGGCACCTTTTATTTTACGCGGCGGAAGCCGTGCGGGGTCGGCCGATATCCGAGCGTGCGCAGGAAGTGGGTTTTCGAATCGGGCTGGGTCTGGTGTTGATGTTAATGGTTTTCGCCACCTACAACGATATTCTGCACCTGGCTGGATCGTGAGTCGTTCGCTCCAGGGCGGGATGAGCAAAAATTCTTCGCGGTTTTCCGCCCGCACGTCGCCCTGAAATTTCTTGGAATCGATCACGTTCGATTCTGGCTGAGGCTTAATCCAGGATCGTTGTGATTCGGGCGTGACTTATGGGCAACGTCTTGGAATTAAATTAGAATTGCACTGCGAATGGCCGTTTGCCACTGAAGGAAAATTGGCTACAAACAGCGCGAATGGGAATCTGCCGCCTGAGGGGGAACTGGGCGGCGTCAGAATTGATAAGGGCGCGTTGCGCATGAATGTTGGAATGCGAGTGTTAAGGGGGACATTGCTCGCCGCCCTGATTTCCATTGGCGTGCCGGTCGCCGCTGTGATGACCGTCCCACTCGTGTCGTCTCCCGCTGCCGCCCAGACGCTGTCGTCGATCTCCGTCGAGGGGAACCGCCGCGTCGAGTTGGATACGATCCGTTCCTATTTCAAGCCGGATGCCAGCGGGCGCCTTGACCAGGCCAGCATCGATGACGCCTTGAAAGCGCTGATCGAAACCGGCCTGTTTCAGGATGTCAGGATCAACCGGGTGGGGAACGGGCTGGTGGTCTCGGTCGTCGAGAATCCGGTCATCAACCGGGTTGCCTTCGAGGGCAACAAGAAGGTGAAGGACGATCAACTGAAGTCGGAAATCCAGTCCAAGCCGCGCGGTACGTTTTCCCGGCCGATGGTTCAGTCTGACGTCCGGCGAATCGTCGAAATCTATCGCCATTCCGGCCGCTACGATGTGCACGTCACACCCGAGTTCATCGAACAGCCCAACAACCGCGTCGATCTCATCTTCACGATCGCTGAAGGAGACAAGACCGGCATCGCCTCGATTGAGTTTATCGGCAACCAAGCCTTTTCGTCCTACCGGCTGAAGGACGTCATCAAGACGCACGAATCGAACTTCCTTAGCTTCCTCGGCGGAGGGGACACCTATGATCCCGACCGCGTCGAGGCCGACCGCGACTTGCTGCGCCGCTATTATCTGAAGCATGGCTATGCCGATGTTCAGATCATCGCCGCCCTGACCGAATACGATCCCGGTCGCCACGGGTTCCTCGTGACCTTCAAGATTGACGAAGGCCAGCAGTACCGCGTCGGATCGGTGGCGTTTGAGTCGTCGATTCCGACATTCGACGGAAATTCGATGCGCAGTTTTTCTCGTGTCAACGTCGGATCGCTCTACAACGCCGAAGCACTGGAGAAGTCCGTCGAAGAGATGCAAGTCGAAGCGTCGCGGCGCGGGTATGCTTTCGCCGTCGTGCGCCCGCGAGGCGATCGTAACTTCGATGCCCATACCGTCTCAATCGTATTCGCGATCGACGAGGGTCCGCGAACCTATATCGAGCGCATCAACGTCAGGGGCAACACACGGACGCGAGACTATGTGATCCGGCGTGAGTTCGATATTTCGGAGGGCGATGCCTACAATAGGTCGCTGGTAGATCGTGCGGAGCGCCGCCTGAAAAATCTCGACTTCTTCAAGACGGTCAAGATCACGACTGAGCCTGGCTCTTCAAGTGACCGCGTGATTCTCGACGTCGAGGTCGAAGACAAATCGACCGGTGATTTCTCGGTGTCCGGCGGCTTTTCGACGACCCAAGGCGCGCTTGCGGAAGTCAGCGTCTCCGAGCGCAATCTGCTCGGCCGTGGTCTGTATGCGAAGGCCTCGGTCCAATACGGGCAGTGGGCGAGGGGATACTCGCTGTCGTTTGTCGAGCCGTTCCTGCTGGATTATCGCGTCGCGCTCGGGCTCGACCTTTACCAGCGCGAACAACTCGCCAACCAATGGATTTCCTATAACATGAAGACGCTCGGATTCAGCCCGCGGCTGGGCTTCGGCCTGCGGGAGGATCTGACGCTGCAACTGCGTTATTCGATCTTCCAGCAGGAGATCGGCCTGCCGAGCGCTCTGCGGAACTGTAACAACAACTTCGGCGACCCGAACTACAATCCCTCGCCAGCGTTCATGAATGCCAATGGAGTGTGGGATGGTTCGAGCCTCGGCTGCTACTCCGATGGCGAGGCCTCTCTGCCGATCCGCCGGGAGCTGGAGCGCGGCCGGACGCTGACCTCGATGCTCGGCTACACGCTGACCTACAACACCCTCGATAACAACAAGAACCCGACCGCTGGTCTGCTGATCGATTTCAGGCAGGATTTTGCCGGCGTCGGCGGCGACGTCAAATACCTTAAGACGGCGCTCGACGCGAAGTACTATCAACCACTGGTCTCCGACATTGTCGGGCTGATCCATCTGCAAGGCGGTATTCTGAACAATGTCGGCGCCTATGCCGGTCAGAACGGAATCCGCATGCTGGATAACTTCCAGATGGGACCAAATCTGGTGCGAGGCTTCGCGCCGTACGGCATCGGTCCGCGCGATATCAATTTCCTGAGCACGAGGGATGCTTTGGGCGGCACCAAGTACTGGGGCGCGTCGGTCGAGTTGCAGATGCCGTTCTGGTTCATGCCGAAGGAAGTGGGTTTGAAGGGCGCCGTTTACGCGGATGCCGGCTCGCTCTGGGGCTACCAGGGACCAACGTCGTACGCACTGACCAATGAAATCAATGCGCCCGGCTGTGTGCGAAGCACGTCGAGCACCAGTCCGGGTACCTGCGCGGGTCTTCAATTTGACGACACCAATGTGGTCCGAAGCTCGGTCGGCGTCGGCTTGATCTGGCAGTCTCCGTTTGGCCCGCTTCGCTTCGACTACGCCGTGCCGATCACGAAGGGTCAGTACGACCGCGTGCAGGAGTTCAGGTTTGGCGGCGGAACCACGTTCTGAGCGTGACCACTGCGCGAACCGCGACGGATGGAATGACGCAACCGGCATTCTTTAAGCGGCCGCCGCCGCTGACTTTGGCGGAGATAGCCTCATCGACGGGAGCGCAGTTGGTCGATGCGTCCCGGAGCGACCTTCGGATTGTCGGCTTGGCCTCACTCGATCAGGCCGGCCCTATGCATCTCGCGTTTTTTGACAACCACAAATATACCGCGCAACTTGCGGCGACCAAGGCCGGCGCCTGTTTGGTCGGTCCGCGTTTCGAAGCTGATGTTCCGGCTCATGTGGCGGTTCTGCGCTCGAAAGCTCCGTTTCGTGCGTTCGTAAGCATCGCTCGTGATTTTCATGACGATGTGTTGCGGCCGCAGTCCTGGTTTGATAACGCGGCTATCGCTGCATCCGCCGTCATACATCCGTCTGCGCATCTCGAAGACGAAGTCGTGATCGATCCGTTGGCGGTGATCGGTCCGGAAGTGCAGATCGGGACTGGTTCGGTTATCGGTTCTGGTGCTGTGATTGGCCCAGGCGTCCGGATCGGCAGAAACTGCAACGTCGGTGCAGGAACGACGATTCAGGCTGCCTTTATCGGCAACAATGTTCTCATCCACCCGGGCTGCCATATCGGGCAGGACGGTTACGGTTTCATTTTCTTTGGCTCGGAAGGTCATGTGAAGGTCCCGCAGACCGGACGTGTGCTGATCCAGAATGATGTCGAAATCGGCGCGGGTACGACCATTGACCGCGGCAGCCTGCGCGACACCGTCATCGGAGAAGGAACAAAAATCGATAATCAGGTTCAGGTCGGGCACAACGTGACGATCGGCCGGCGTTGCCTGCTGGCGGCGCAGATCGGCCTGGCGGGCAGCCTGACGATCGGCGACAACGTGGCGCTGGGCGCCAAGGTCGGAATCAACAACCACCTTCACATCGGTGACGGCGCGCAGGTCACTGCCATGAGCGGGGTCAAGGACGATATCCCCCCGAACGGTCGCTGGGGCGGTTATTTCGCGAAACCGACCAAGCAATGGTACCGCGAACTTTTTGCAGTGGAGCGCCTGGCGCGCAATAGTGCTCCTAATGCCGGATCGGCCAAAGCCGCTCCGAAGGATTGAATTACCGAATGAAGGATCGAGGTGCTGAGTAATGGAGTCGCCGGTCAGGTTCGAGCATGTGGACATTGCCACCATTCTCAAGACCCTTCCTCATCGTTATCCGTTTTTGCTGATCGACCGGGTTCTCAATATTCGGGCCGACCATAGTGGGGTCGGCGTGAAGAACGTCACGGTCAACGAGCCTGCATTCCAGGGGCATTTTCCGGAACGACCGGTTTATCCGGGAGTGCTTATGATCGAGGGGATGGCACAGACGGCGGGCGTCATCGGCATCATGTCGGTGGAGGGCACGGAAAAGCCGCGCGCGGTTTATTTTCTGACGATCGATAAATGCAAGTTTCGCAAACCAGTCATGCCCGGCGATATTGTCGAGTATCACATGCGCAGCATCGGGCGCCGTAAGACGATGTGGTGGTTTCACGGTGATGCCAAGGTGAACGGCGTGGTCGTCGCCGAGGCGGACGTCGGCGCGATGCTGACCGACTGATGGGCAGGATCGATCCTACCGCCCGGATTGAAGCTGGCGCCGTGATTGGAGAATCGACCGAGATTGGGCCGTTCTGCACGGTTGGTCCCCACGTCGTCCTCGGTCCGAACTGCCGCCTGATCTCGCATGTGTCCATCACGGGACACACAACTATCGGGGCCAATTGCACGATCTATCCGTTCGCGGCGCTTGGTGGCGCGCCACAGGATATGGGTTATGGGAACGAGCCGACGCGCCTTGAGATTGGCGACGGCTGCACGATCCGTGAAAGTGTGACGATGAACGTCGGCACACCCAAGGATGTCGGCGTTACACGCATCGGCGCGCGTGGGTTCTTCATGAGTTACAGCCATGTCGGCCACGACTGCCAGGTCGGCGATGACGTGATTTTTGCCAATTCGGCAACGCTGGGCGGACACTGCAAAGTCGGGGATTTCGTCTATATCGGCGGTCTTTCTGCCGTGCATCAATTCGCACGTATCGGCAGGCAGGCTATGATCGGCGGCCTCACGGGCATCCGTGGCGATGTTATTCCCTACGGCTTCGTCAATGGCCAGCATGGGCATCTTGAGGGCCTTAACGTTGTCGGCATGAGACGCCGCAAGTTCACCCGCGAGCGTCTCGTCAAGGTCAGGTCGTTCTATCAGGAACTGTTTTACGGGCCGGGTCTCTTTGCAGACCGTCTCCAGCGTGTCCAATCACGTGCGTCAGACGATCCTGCTATTGCGGAGATACTGACGTTTATTGGCGAGGATAAACATCGTCCTCTCTGTCTGCCGGAGGACGGCGCAAACAAATCCGCATAGCGGAGTCGGCGTGTTAGTCATGACTGATCGTGTTTCGGGTATTTCCTCGCCGATCGGCTTGATCGCCGGCGGCGGAGTATTGCCGTTCGCGGTTGCCGATTCGCTGACCGCGCGAGGTCTCAAACCCGTCTTCTTCGCGTTGAAGGGCGTATGCGACCCGGAAAAGGTGTCGCATTTCACACATCACTGGATCGCGGTCGGCCAGATCGGAAAGGTTGTGCGGCTGTTGCGCGCGGAAAACTGCCGAGATCTGATTTTCATCGGGACGCTGGTTCGCCCGGCGCTGTCGGAGATTCGCCTGGACTGGGGAACCGTCCGGGTGATGGGACATGTTTTGGCGGCGTTTCGGGGTGGCGATGACCATTTGCTGTCGGGGATCGGTCGCATTCTGGAACGTGACGGTTTCCGAATGGTGGGGATCAAGGACATCGCGCCGGATCTGCTGATGCCTGCCGGATGCCTGACCCGGAAAACTCCGGATCAATCCGCGGCCAGTGACATAGCTAAAGGGCTGGACATGCTGCGCGCCCTCAGTCCCTTCGACGTCGGGCAGGCTGTCGTTGTAATCGACGGTCATGTGGTCGGCGTGGAGGGAATCGAAGGAACGGACGCGCTTTTGGCTCGTATCGCCCAACTGCGTGCCAACGGACGAATCCGTGCCAAGGGCCAGCGCGGCGTGCTCGTAAAGGCACCAAAGCACGGACAGGACTTGCGCTACGATCTGCCGACGCTAGGTCCGCAAACCATCGAAAATGCGGCCGCCGCCGGGCTAGCCGGACTGGCCGTTGTCGCCGGGAATACGCTCGTCGCAGAACCACAGGCGCTGGTCGGCGAGGCGGACGCATCAAACCTGTTCGTTGTCGGGCTGTCTGCATAATGCCGGACAAGGCGTCAGCAGATCACTCCCGAAAAATATTTCTCATTGCAACGGAAGAGTCCGGCGACCGCCTCGGCTCCAGCCTGATGAAAGCTTTGCGGCGGCGGCTCGGCGACACTGTGCGGTTCGAAGGCGTCGGCGGTCAGTCAATGGCGCGCGAAGGTCTCGTGTCGTTGTTCCCGATCGAAGATCTGTCGATCATGGGATTCGCGGCCGTGGTGAAGCAGCTTCCCATGATCCTGCGGCGGATACGCGAGACAGCGGATGCCGTTATCGCGGCTGCGCCGGACATGCTCGTCATTATCGACAGTCCCGACTTCACCCACCGCGTGGCGCGACGCGTGCGCGCTCGGCGGCGCGGCTTGCCGATCGTGGATTACGTCTCCCCCTCGGTGTGGGCCTGGCGGCCCGGCAGGGCGCGGGCCATGCGTAGCTATGTCGATCACGTATTGGCGCTGCTACCATTCGAACCGGAAGCGTATCGCAGGCTTGAAGGTCCCCCCTGCACCTATGTCGGCCATCCGCTACTCGAGCAGGTTGGAGTGCTGCGGCCGGACGCCGAGGAACGTCGGCGGCGCGATGAGGTAGCTCCGACGCTTCTGGTATTGCCCGGGAGCCGGCGTAGTGAAATCCGCCATCACCTCTCCGTCTTCGGCGAGACCATCGAGGTGTTGCGACAGAGCGCCCCCGAGATCGATGTAATTTTGCCCACAATGCCGCATCTCGTCGACGAGATCACAATAGCCGTCGCGAACTGGCCGCGTCGGCCAAGGATCGTGGTCGGCGACGATGACAAGCGCGCCGCGTTTCGCGCGGCGCGCGCGGCACTCGCCAAGTCAGGCACCGTGACGCTCGAGCTTGCCTTGGCGGGCGTTCCGATGGTCGCTGCATATAAAGGGGGTAGGGTGGAAGCGTGGATCGCGCAGCGCGTCGTTCGTGTATCATCGGTCATTCTGGCCAATCTCGTGATCGGTGAGAATGTCATCCCGGAACTCCTCCAGGAAAATTGTACAGCCCGGAATCTTGCGCCGGCGCTGCGGGAGGTTCTGACAGATTCACCGATGCGGCAGCTTCAGCTCGAGGCTTTTGCCAAGCTCGATACGATCATGTCCACAGGGCAGCGTTCGCCGAGTGAGCGCGCGGCCGATATCGTGCTCGAGGTCATGCGGGAGTCGCGCGGGCGGAAACGGTAGAAGACTCCAGCTTTTGGATTTGACGCGTTTTCTTCACGCGAACCGGATTCCACTTCGCTCGAAAACTACTTGCGGTTGGCCATGTCGATGTAATCGCGCCGGGTCGCGCCGGTATACAGCTGCCGTGGGCGACCGATCTTCTGCTGCGGATCCTCGATCATCTCGCTCCACTGGCTGATCCAGCCGACGGTGCGCGCGACCGCGAACAGCACCGTGAACATCGAGGTCGGAAAGCCCATCGCTTTCAGAGTAAGGCCCGAATAGAAGTCGACGTTGGGATACAGTTTGCGATCGATAAAATATTCATCGTTCAAAGCGATCTTTTCGAGCTCCAGCGCTACCTTGAGCATGGGATCATTGCCATGACCCGTTTCGTTGAGTACCGCGTGACACATTTTTTGCATGATCTTCGCGCGGGGATCGTAGTTCTTGTAGACCCGATGTCCGAATCCCATCAGCCGGACGTCGCTGTTCTTGTCCTTCACCCTGTCGATGAATTCCGGAATCCTGTCCACGGTTCCGATTTCAGAAAGCATGGTTAGCGCCGCCTCGTTGGCGCCGCCGTGTGCGGGTCCCCACAGGCAGGCGATGCCGGCGGCAATGCACGCGAATGGATTCGAACCTGAGGAGCCTGCGATGCGCACGGTCGATGTCGATGCGTTCTGCTCGTGGTCAGCATGCAGAATGAAGATCTTGTCGAGCGCGTTCGCCAGAACAGGGTTGATGTTGTAGTCCTCGCACGGCACGGCGAAGCACATATAGAGGAAGTTTTCGGCAAAGCTCAGGGAGTTCTTCGGATAGATGAACGGCTGGCCGATCGTATATTTGTAGGCCATCGCAGCCAGTGTCGGCATTTTTGCGATCATACGCATGGACGCGACCATGCGCTGCTTGGGATCGTTGATGTCAGTGGAGTCGTGATAAAAGGCGGCAAGCGCGCCGACCGCAGCCACCATGACCGCCATGGGATGAGCATCGCGGCGGAAGCTTTGGAAGAACCGCGTCATCTGCTCATGGACCATGGTGTGGTGGATGACACGCTTGTCGAAATCGCTCTTCTGCGACGTCGTGGGCAGCTCACCGTAGAGCAGCAGATAGCAGGTCTCGAGGAAATCGCCTTTTTCCGCGAGTTGCTCGATCGGATAACCGCGATATTCGAGTACGCCTTCGTCACCATCGATATAGGTGATCTTGGATTGGCAACTGCCGGTGGACGTGAATCCCGGGTCGTAAGTAAACAAGCCGGCCTGCGCGTAAAGCTTGGCGATGTCGATGACATCCGGTCCGACCGTGCCGCTCAGGACGGGGAACTCGTAACTCTTATTCTCGACCGTCAACGTTGCGGTTTTTGTGCTCGTTGCGTTCATCGTGAAGCCCCCCCGATGAGATCGTTGCGGATCGCCTAGTCTCTCGATGAGGAGACTAGTCGGCCGTTACAAAGCGCCGCGCAAAGGGGTATCGTATTGCTATGTGCACCGCAAGATCGCCAGAAATAGGATGGTGGGCGTTACGGTGAACTTTGATCGCCAAGCCGAGCCAAACACGTCTCTTTTCCGAGCGTAGCGAGGACGTCGAATATGCCGGGCGATGTCGTTCGACCGGTCAGCGCGATTCGAAGCGGCTGCGCGATAGCGCCGAGTTTGAGATTGTTTTGTTCAGCAAAAGTCCGCATCGCGGCTTCGGTCGTTTCCGCGCTCCACGAAGTAACCGATTCAAGGACCGCGCGAAGCCTTCCGATTAGTGTGCGTATCTCCGGCGTCAGCAACGCGGCGGCTTTGGATTCCATCGTCAAAGGTCGATCTGCGAAGATAAATCGAGCGCCCTCGATCAATTCGATCAGGGTTTTGGCTCGCTCTTTGAGTCCCGGCATCGCGCGCAGGAGTTGCGCTCGTGTAACCTCGTTGAGTTTCGGCTTGATGTCCGTTCCGCGCGGAACGTAATCGAGCGCATTCTCGAACAAGGTCACCAGAGCACGATCGTCACAACTGCGAATATAATGGCCGTTGAGGTTTTCGAGTTTGGCAAAGTCGAAGCGTGCAGCGGAGCGTCCAATAGCAGACAGATCGAATGCGTCGATCATTTCCTGTGTGGAGAAGATCTCCTGATCGCCATGGCTCCAGCCGAGCCGAACCAGATAGTTGCGAAGTGCCACCGGTAAATATCCCATCGCGCGATAGGCATCGACTCCCAAGGCGCCGTGACGCTTGGAAAGCTTCGAGCCGTCGGGGCCATGGATAAGCGGAATGTGGGCCATCGTCGGGAGAGACCATCCAAGGGTATCGTATATCTGCTTCTGGCGGGCTGCATTGATGAGGTGGTCGTCGCCGCGAATGATGTGTGTCACTCCCATGTCGCGGTCATCGACAACGACGGCGAGCATGTAGGTCGGCGTGCCATCGCCGCGCAGCAGCACGAGGTCATCGAGGTTCTCGTTCTGCCAAACAATGCGTCCCTGAACTTGATCCTCGATCACGGTTTCACCGGTCAGAGGCGCCTTGAGGCGAATGGTTGGCTTGACGCCTGGCGGTGCTTCGGACTCGTCGCGATCGCGCCAACGGCCGTCGTAAAGCTTGGCACGACCTTCGGCCCGCGCTTTCTCGCGCATCTCGGACAGCTCTTCCGGCGTTGCATAACATCGGTAAGCCTTGCCTTCGGCGAGCAACTGCTCAGCGATCTCGCGATGGCGCGCAACGCGGGAAAACTGGTACACGACTTCGTCGTCCCACTCGATACCCAGCCACTTCAGCCCGTCAAGGATCGCATCGATGGCCGCCGGCGTGGAACGCGCGCGATCGGTGTCCTCGATCCGGAGCAGCATCTTGCCGCCGTGCTTGCGCGCATAGAGCCAATTGAACAGCGCAGTTCGCGCCCCCCCGATGTGAAGAAAGCCGGTCGGTGACGGGGCGAAGCGGGTGACGACGGGTGCGGTCATTTTTGGTGGATCTGACACTTCGGGAGAGGGTATCGGGATTCGCATGAACGGCTAACTGGCCTGCTTCGCGGCGTCAATGTAGTGAAGGGATATTTTGTCCGTTTCTATCTCTACGCGGAACGCCGGGACGGCGCCGTTTCCCAGTTTGCCGGTATCTCAGCCCTTGGCGGCTGCGCGTGGATTTGGCACATAGGCCCGGAGTGAAAGGCACACAATGACCGACGAATCGACTGCGGAAGCGGGCCGGGATTTCATACGCGATATCGTGGCCGCTGACCTTGCGTCCGGAAAGCACAAGAGCATCGTCACCCGGTTTCCGCCGGAGCCGAATGGCTATTTGCATCTCGGGCACGCCAAATCGATCTGCCTGAATTTCGGCATTGCCGATGATTTCGGCGGACGTTGCCATCTCCGCTTCGACGACACCAATCCGACCAAGGAGGAGCAGGAATACATCGACGCGATCCAGCGCGACGTCCGCTGGTTGGGCTTCAATTGGGGAACACACCTCTATTATACCTCGGACTATTTCGAACAGCTCTACGCCTGGGCGCAGCACCTCATTCGCGCAGGAAAGGCCTATGTCGACGATCAGACACAGGAGGAGATCCGCCAGGCTCGCGGTACGCTGACCGAGCCTGGCAGACACAGCCCGTTCCGCGACCGGCCGGTTGATGAGAATCTTGACCTGTTCGCGCGGATGCGGGCCGGAGAATTTCCCAATGGCGCGCGCGTACTGCGTGCGAAAATCGACATGGCGTCCGGCAACATTAACCTGCGCGATCCCGTGCTCTACCGGATTCTACACGCCCATCATCCGCGCACGGGAAACACGTGGAACATCTACCCGAGCTACGATTTCGCCCATGGACAGTCCGACTCGATCGAACACATCACGCATTCCGTCTGCACGCTGGAGTTCGAAGATCACCGGCCACTCTATGACTGGTTTCTCGACAATCTTCCGGTGCCGTCGCGACCGCATCAGTACGAATTCGCACGGCTCAACGTCACGTATACGCTTTTGTCGAAGCGGGTGCTGACCGAACTGGTTCGCGGTGGTCACGTTGCGGGCTGGGACGATCCTCGCATGCCCACCCTTGCGGGCCTCCAGCGGCGCGGTGTGCCGGCTGAGGCGCTGCGAGAGTTCATCAAGAGGATTGGCGTTGCGAAAGCGAACAGTACCGTCGATGTCGGAATGTTCGATTTCGCCGTTCGAGAGGCTCTCAACAGGAACGCGCCGCGTCGCATGGCCGTCTTGCGTCCACTCAAGGTCGTGATCGAGAATTATCCGGAAGGCCAGAGTGAGGAGCTTGAGGCCGTGAACCATCCCGATGATCCCTCGCAGGGCACCCGATGGATGCGGTTCGGGCGCGAGATTTATATCGAGCAGGAAGATTTCATGGAAAATCCGCCGAAGAAGTTCTTCCGCTTGTCGCCGGGCAAGGAAGTGCGGCTGCGATATGCGTATTTCATCACATGCCGCGATGTGGTGAAGAACTCCGCGGGTGAAGTGCTCGAACTCCGCTGCACCTACGATCCGGCGACCAAAGGTGGCAATGCGCCTGACGGCCGAAAGGTGAAGGCCACAATGCATTGGGTGAACGCGGCGGACGCCGTGCCGGCCGAGATCAGACTTTACGGTCATCTGTTCGATACCGAGCAGCCCGACGCGGCGAACTTCGTATCCCAACTCAATCCGCAATCGCTTCAAACTCTGTCCGGCTGCATGGTTGAGCCCGCTCTCGCCCGAGAGGATGACGGAGGTTCAGTGCAGTTCGAACGGCAGGGCTATTTCTGCCGGGATAAGGATTCGTCTCCCGGCAGCCTTGTGTTCAACCGGACGGTCGGCCTGCGCGACACCTGGGCCAAGGTCGCGGCGACCGGCTCCTGATTTCACCGGTATTCCGTATCCGTTCCACTGTTCGCCGTGCAGCCTCTTCCGCTAGCATCGCCGCGAGGGCGTGAAGGGGCAGCCGGATGGCGGAGCGGGGCAGGGCTCGCGATCGGAGGGGAGGGTACGCAGGAACGTGGCCGACGCGGCAGGCCGTCGCTGCTCCTTCACAAATGCCTTCGGGCACCTTACCGGCAATGGTGGCGCGACTGCGAGCCTGGGCTGGCGCGGAAGCGGCAGCCGGCCAACTCTTGCCGTGGGTACCGGTGGCATTTGGCACAGGTATTGCGATCTATTTTTCGGCCGATCACGAGCCCGTTCTCTGGGTTGTCTCCGCGACCGCCGTAGCTCTGTTTGTGGTGGCGCTGCTCTTGCGCCGGCATCGGATGTTTGCCGCCGCTGTCATGGTCGCGGCGGTCGCCGCAGGATTTGCCGTCGCCACGATCAAGACGGCACAGGTTTCCCACGTTGTCCTGACGCGGCCGATGTACACGCCCTTGCTCCAGGGCTTCGTCGAAACCAGCGAGGTGCGCGAGCGGACCGATAGATTTGTTCTGCGCGTCGTTCGGATGGATAATCGGCGGTCGCACATCAAGCTCGATCGCGTGCGGCTGTCGGTCAGGAAGGGTGCCGCGCCCGCCGTTGGGAGCTTCGTGGAGTTGAAAGCGCGATTGCAGCCGCCGCTTACGCCCGTGCGGCCCGGAAGCTACGACTTCGCCCGCGATATGTATTTCCATGGCATTGGCGCGTCCGGCTTCGTCATGGGCGCCATCAGGACCGTGAGCTCTCCGCATGGTGGTGGGCTCGCATTGCGCTATGCCGCGCTGATGCAGGAGTTGCGCGATACCATCGACGCCCGCATCCGTCTTGTTCTCAGCGACGACTCGCGGGCCATTGCCACCGCGCTTCTGACCGGACGGCGCGACGCCATCACGACGCCGGTTAATGAGGCGATGTTCATTTCGGGATTGGGCCATGTGCTTTCGATTTCCGGCTATCATATGGCCGTCGTCGCTGGCGTGGTCTTCTTCGCGGTGCGTGCGCTGTTGGCGCTGGTTCCGGCGTTGACGGCAACCTTCCCGATCAAGAAGTGGTCGGCGGCTGCGGCGCTTGCGGCAGCCGCCTTTTATCTTCTGCTGTCGGGCGCCGAGGTTGCGACCCAGCGCTCGTTCTTCATGACGGCGGTGGTGCTGATCGCGATCATGGTGGACAGGCGCGCTATTACGTTTCGCACACTCGCGGTGGCGGCGATGATCGTGCTTGCGATTGCGCCGGAGTCATTGATCCACCCGAGCTTTCAAATGTCGTTCGCGGCGACGCTCGGGTTGGTGGCGCTAGTTCAGGTCGGGATGCCGAAGATGCTTGCAACCCCCGATCACTCGCCGACGGCGAGGGCCGCTCTGTGGGGTGGACGCGAAATCGCCATGCTGGCGCTGGCGTCACTCGTGGCCGGACTCGCGACCACGCCGTATGTCGCGTTCCATTTCCATCGGGTGACGCCATACGGCATTGTTGCGAACCTGCTGGCGATGCCGGTGATCTCGGCGCTGGTGATGCCGGCCGGGCTTCTCGGACTTGCGGCCATGCCGTTTGGCTTCGACGGCGTGTTCTGGCGGCTGATGGACTTTGGCATCGAATGGATGGTCGCTGTGGCTCAATGGGTAGCGGCGCTTCCGGGCGCCATCGGTCATACGGCTGCTTTTGGAACGGGGCCGCTGCTCGCGGCGACCGCGGGCATCATTCTGCTCGGACTGTTGAGAACACCGCTGCGCTGGAGCGGCGCGGTTGTGGTCGCGCTGGCGATCGTGTGGTCATTTGCGGTGACGCCGCCGGATATCCTGATCTCCGCGGAAGGTCGCAATGTCGCCGTGAGGGGCGGGGACGGCCGGCTGCGCCTCATCAGTACGAGTAAGGACTCTTTCACGGTCAGGGAATGGCTTGCCGCCGACGGGGATGGGCGTGGGTCTGCCGACCCTACGCTGGCGGAAGGCGTCTCATGCGACGATGAGGGCTGCGTGGTCAAGGTGAGTGGAGGTGGACTTGTCGCGCTTACGCGGCGTCCGGAGGCGATGCAGGATGATTGTACGCGGGCGGAGCTCATGGTGACGCCGTGGCAGGCTCCGGAGGGGTGCCCAGCGCAGGTGATCGATCAAAACAGGCTGCGGCGTGAAGGCGCTCTTGCCTTGTGGCGAACCCCAAGTGCTTCAAGATCTGGTGCTTCAAGATCCGGCTTTGCTGTTGATGCCGCACGTCCTGTCGGCGTCGATCGTCCCTGGTCATCCGCTGCCGTCGATGAACAGTCGGCACAGCTGCAATCAAAACCGGAACCCCCGGCCGACGCCACGCCGGTGCCCGAGGATCTCCAGCCGGACGATTGAACGGCTCGTCCACGGTTGGAGCCTTTCGCTCCTGATGAAATCAGTACTTGCGGTAAATGCCGATCAGTCTGCCCTGGATCTGGACCCGATTGGGCGGAAGTATGCGAACTTCGTAAGCCGTGTTCGCCGGCTCCAGCGCGATCGAAGCGCCGCGACGGCGGAAGCGTTTCAACGTCGCTTCCTCGTCGTCGATCAGGGCAACGACGATGTCGCCGGTATCAGCGGTCTGGTTCCGCTGGATCAACGCAAGATCGCCATCGAGAATTCCGGCATCGACCATGGAATCGCCGCGTACCTCAAGCGCGTAGTGTTCGCCGGTACCAAGCATGTCGGGCGGCACGCTGACGGTGTGGCTGCAGGTCTGCAACGCTTCGATCGGCGTGCCGGCTGCAATCCGTCCCATCACCGGAACGGCGACCGGACGTTCCGCATCGTCGACGACAGCGCCGCCGCTGCTGCGGCGGACTTTGCCCAGATTGCCTTCGATGACGCTCGGTGTGAAACCGCGACGGCCGCCGCCGCCGCTGGCGGCGAGTTCGGGCAGTTTGATGACTTCGATGGCGCGGGCGCGGTTGGGCAGACGGCGGATGAATCCTCGTTCTTCCAGCGCGGTAATCAGGCGATGGATGCCGGACTTCGAGCGCAGGTCGAGCGCGTCCTTCATTTCATCGAACGAGGGCGGCACGCCGGATTCTTTCAGCCGTTCGTTGATAAAACGCAGGAGTTCATACTGTTTGCGCGTGAGCATCCCGACCCAGTCCCTGGTTGATGGGTTCTTGCCAACTAGGGGACATCGGGCCTGCAGCCCTTATAACCCCGCGGCACGAACCTCGAAACAAATCATGAACATACACTATATGTTCGATATGTGTTCCGCAACCCTTTAATTTAAGGTCAACAAAGCGACGTTTTATGACAGCGAAAGCTTAATGATGGCGCAGGGCTCGCCTTTGCTTGCAGCCGGCGCAAATGGCGTGCGGATTACGAGAGCCTCTGCCGCAGCGAGTTTTCCCATCAGCGAGCTGTCCTGATGCCCGATCGGCGTCGCGACCGGCAAGCCGTCCGTCGAGGGTGTGAGTCGGGCGCGCAGATAATCCTGCCTGGCTTGATTGGCGCTAACATCGCTGCCGAGCAGCGCCGGTTCAATGCAGTGGTGCACATCTTCACGCCCCGATAGCGCGCGAATCAGCGGCACCATGAACAGAAACGCGCAGATGTAGGACGAGACGGGATTGCCGGGGAGGCCGATCACCCGCATCGGGCCTAGACGTCCGTGCATCATCGGCTTGCCCGGCCGCAGTGCGATCCGCCAGAACGCAATCTCCACGCCTTCCGCCTCCAGTGCACGCTTGACGAAGTCATGGTCGCCGACCGACGCGCCGCCGGTCGTAACCAGAATGTCGGCGCCGCTCTCGCGGGCGCGGCGGATCGCGGCGGTTGTGGCGTCCATTGTGTCGGCGGCGATACCGAGGTCGATCGCCTCGGCGCCTTCGCCTCGGGCGAGTGCGCGAAGCGCGTAGCCGTTGGACAAGATGATCTGGCCCGGACCGGGCGTCGCGCCCGGCAAAACCAGTTCGTCACCCGTGGCGAGCATCGCTATTGTGGGACGGCGATGCACCGGCAGGTCCGGATAGTTCATGCCGGCAGCAAGGGAAAGATGGCGGTCGGTGAGATGGCTGCTGGCCCGGATCAGGACGTCGCCCTCACGAAAATCCACGCCGGCAGGACGAATGTTCTTTCCGGGAGCAGTGGCTTCCTTGACGATGACGTGGTTGCCGTCGCGTTCGGTGTCTTCCTGGATCACGACTGTATCGGCGCTGTCCGGCACTACGCCGCCGGTGAAAATCCGTAAGGCCTCGCCGGTTTGCAGCGCGCGCTCGAGCGGCCGTCCCGCAGCGATCTCACCGATCACCTGTAGCCGCGCTGGAATTGTCGCGATGTCCGCTGCGCGCACCGCATAGCCGTCCATCGCCGACATTGCGACCGGCGGCTGAGTCCGGCGCGAGGGGAGATCGCGCGCCAACACCCGGCGATGCGCGGCTTCGAGAGCCACGGGTTCCTCCGGGAGCGGTTCGACTCCGGCAAGAACAGCCGCAAGGGCGTCGGCGACCGTCATCAGGGGCATGACCATTCTCCTAGAGCATTTTCCGGCCGTGCGATCAGCCGTAAGAAAATCCCCTCAATCAATAGCTTGCGCGTATTCTGATCGCAAAACCGGTATCCATTTTTGCGGAATACGCGCTAGGCGCGATGCGCCTGGCGGGCGCGTCAAACATCTACCGAACTCGCGGCTCGCATACAACGGTACTAAGAGCCAAAATGCCGCTTAACGACGCATTCGCGCGGCGGCTATGGTTCTGAGGCGGTATCCGTCACAAGATAGTGGCCGGACTTGCCGCCCTTTTTCTCGACGAGGTGAATGCCCTCGATCCGGACGCCGCGTTCCACGGCCTTGATCATGTCGTAGATCGTCAGGCAGGCGACGGATACCGCCGTGAGGGCTTCCATCTCTACTCCGGTCGGGCCGGAGACTTTGACGCTTGCGCGGACGCGGCAGCCCGGAATTCTCCTGTCGGCCTCGATGTCGAGCGTGACTTTCGACAGCGCCAGTGGATGGCAGAGTGGGATTAAATCCGAAGTGCGCTTGGCGGCCATGATGCCCGCAATGCGCGCAGTGCCGAGCACGTCGCCCTTCTTGGCGTTGCCGCTTTCAATCAAGTCGAGCGTCGCCCTGGTCATGACGACCTGGCCCTCGGCGACAGCAACGCGCTCGGTTGCGGGCTTTGCCGAGACATCGACCATCCGCGCCTCGCCTTTGACGTCGATGTGGGTGAGGGCGAGTTTGTGTTTCCCGGCGGTCTTGTTTTTCTTGTCTGCCATGTCAATCAAATCCTGAGCTGGTTCTTCCCTCTCTCACGAGGGGAGAGGCTATTTTTTCAAGACCAGATTTTAACGTATAGTTTCAGCACTTTGTGAAGATTTTAAAATCTGGAAACGGGATAAAGCTACATATCGATAGCAAAACGGCTGATTGCTTTTTTAAGTTTCGACTTGCCTCTTTTGTAGAATTTAGATGTCGTTCTGGAAAGCAAAGAAAAGAATCTGAGGACAGGTGTTCGAAACTGGACTTCACCGCGCGCGTCTTCGCGAGGCCGGGCAGCCTTGGCTAGTTCTCCACAACCCGATCCAGTCGCCGGCCTGATCGACATTCCATTGCCGCCGGCGATCAGTCTTTGGCCCCAGACATGGCCGCTGCGGATTGCGCTGGCCGTTGCCACGGCCGGCCTTCTCTTTGGTCTGTGGCGGCTGACCTATTGGTGGTATCGCAACCGCTATCGTCGAGCGGCGCTTACCGAGCTTGCGGCTATCCAACGCACGTGGAATCCGGAGAATCCTGCCGGCACGTCCATCGCGTTGGCGTCGTTGATCCGCCGCACCGCGCTGGCTGCTTTTCCGCGGGGACAGGTCGCATCGCTGGCTGGCCAGACATGGCTGGCGTTTCTTGACCGAACAGCTGACACGCGAGACTTTTCCGAGGGTGTGGGGCGAGTGCTGGCGCGCGAAGCCTATCAGCCGATCGCTGACGATCCCCGCGCGCTTTTCGGTATTATCCGGCACTGGATCAAGGCGCACCATGCTTGAATTTGCCTGGCCTTGGGCCTTCGCCCTTTTGCCGCTGCCGTTGTTGGTCTGGTGGCTGTTGCCGCCTTATCGGGCGCGCCGCGCATCGGTTCAGATTCCGTTTTTCGCCCGTGTCGCCGAGGCGACCGGGCAGAAGCCGCAGCCCGGCGCGGTGATCTTGCGGCGCTTGCCCCTGCAGATGATCGTTGCCGTCATCATTTGGCTGCTGATGGTTTCCGCGCTGGCGCGCCCTCAATGGGTCGGCGATCCGATCACGCATAAAATCGCGGCGCGTGACATGATGTTGGCGATCGATATCTCCGGCTCGATGAGCCAGCCCGACTTCAAGGCGCCCGACCAGAAGATGCTGCAGCGGCTCGATGGCGTGAAGCAGGTCGTTCGCGACTTTATCGCCCGCCGTAAAGGCGACCGCATTGGCCTGATCTTGTTCGGCACGCGCGCCTTTTTGCAGGCGCCATTCACGCAGGATCTGCAGACTGTCCAGATGCTGTTAGATCAGACCGCAGTCGCCATGGCGGGCGAGCAGACGGCCATCGGCGACGCCATCGGCTTGGCGATCAAGACATTTGATACGAGCAAAACGAAGCAGCGCGTGCTGATCCTGCTCACCGACGGCAACGATACGGCAAGCCGGGTGCCGCCTGTGCATGCCGCTGAGATCGCCCAGCAGCGCGGGCTCACGATCTACACGATCGGCGTCGGAGATACTGAAGCCTCCGGCGAAAACCGCGTCGATCTGCCGGCGCTCCGTGAAGTGGCGAGCACGACGGGCGGACGGTTTTTCCGCGCCGAGAACGGCGAGCAGCTCGAAGCGATCTATGCCGACATCGACAAGCTTGCGCCAGTAAAGGTGCAAACCGAGAGCTGGAGGCCGAAGCTGCCGCTGTTCCAGTGGCCTCTCGGTGCAGCCGTGGTGCTTGGTCTCGGACTTTGGACGGTATTGCTGCTGCGCGGCCTGACTTTCGGAGCGCCTAGCGATGTTTGAGCAGGCCGTCGAAGCATTTCATTTCCTTCGGCCGTGGTGGCTGCTCGCGCTCGTGCCAACCGGGCTGATCCTGGCGCTTATTTCACGGCGAGACAGTGTCGATCTGCAATGGCGAGGCGTCATTGCACCCAACTTGCTGAAGCACATGATCGTTACGCCGCAGCGGCGGTGGCATATCAAACCCTCCTATCTTGTTGCGCTGGCGCTAGGACTGGGCGCCGTCGCGCTCGCCGGGCCGACGTGGCGGCGCGAGTTGCCGCCCTTTGTCGAGGACAAAGCGCCATTGATGATCGCGCTGGATGTTTCTGCATCGATGGGGCAGTCCGACGTTGCTCCGATGCGGCTGGAGCGTGCCAAGCAGAAGATCCTCGACATGCTTGCCGCGCGAGGCAGCGCCCGCACCGGCCTCATCGCCTACGCCGGCAGCGCGCATCTGGTCATGCCGCTGACCGATGATCGCCGCGTCATCGAGCCGTTTCTGGCGGCGCTGACGCCCGGCTTGATGCCGGTGCAGGGTAAAAACCCAGTCGCGGCTCTCGCACTTGCCGCAACGTCTCTTCAAGGCGAACCGGTTGCGGGGACTGTTCTCTTGGTGGCCGATGGCATCGGAACCACGGATGCAAGCGAAATGCGAAAGGCCGCAGGCCGCAACGGCGTGGTGATGCTTAGCGTCAGGCCGCCGCAGGACACGGCTAGTATCCCAGTCGACAACGTTGATGTCACCGTCGACAAGTCGGACATCCAAGCTTTGGAACGCCGTATCGACACTCAATTCGAGAGCGCCCAGGCGGAAGAAAGTGGAACGCGCTGGCGTGACGAGGGATTTTGGTTGCTCTGGCCGATAGCGCTGCTCGGCGCGCTCTGGTTTCGCCGGGGCATGACGGTGCAATGGGTCTTGGTGCTCTTCCTGCTATATGGACACCCAGCCAAGGCGCAGCCCGCCGAAGCGCCGTCACGCTTCGCGAGCCTTTGGTTGACGCCGGATCAGCAAGGACGCATTGCCTTCGACCGCGGCGACTATGCGAGCGCGTCAAAACTGTTTGCCGATCCGATGTGGCGTGGAATCGCCGCCTATCGCGCCTACGATTTTCTGGCTGCCGCGGAGGCCTTCCGGAAGGTCGAGACGGTCGAAGGCCGTTTCGCACTCGGCAATGCCGAGGCGCAAAACCATGCCTACGAGAAGGCGATCAAAGCCTACGACGACGTATTGGCGCAGCAGCCAGACAACGTCGCGGCAAAGGCTAACCTCGCCATCGTCAAGAAGGTTTTCGAGGCTGCCGAGGAAAAACGGCGCAAGGATGAGCAACAAGACGCCGCGCCGCCTGATCTCAAGCCCGATGAAACCAAGGTCGACGAAAAGCAGAAGGGTGGCAAACGCATAAAAGTTGCACCGAACGACATGACGACAGCTGGCGCCGCCGACGCCTGGATGCGTCAGGTGCAGACGACGCCGGCGGATTTCCTCAAACTGAAGTTCGCGATACAGGCGAACAGCGGCTCAACGCCGGTCGGGAGTTCGCCGCGATGAGAACACTGGCCGCATTCGCGCTATTTGCGCTGTCTGTCGCTAACGCAGATGCGCAACAAACTGTGGCTACTGAGCCGATCGTGCGCGCCAAGCTCGATCCCGCGACGGTCGTCGTCGGCCAGAACGCGACGCTGACCCTCGACGTTCTGGTGCCCAACTACATGACAAAGCCGCCGGTGCTGCCGGCATTCCAGATCCGCAATGCCGTCACGCATGACGGATCGACGATCAACATGTCGGAACAGGTAGACGGCGTGAGCTTTGCCGGAGTGCGGTACGAATTTCTGCTCTATCCGCAAGAGCCGGGCGCTTACGCCATTTCGGAGCGGTCGATGACAGTTACTTACGCGGTCGACCCTCCAGACTCGCGCGAGACGGTTGTGCGCATTCCGTCTTTGTCGTTCCAGGCAGTCATTCCCGATGCGGCGCAGGCGCTCGATCCATTCGTCTCCGCCCAACGGCTTGTTGTTCACCAAGAGATCAAGCCTTCGTCCGATCATCTCAAGGTCGGCGACTCCGTTGTCCGCACCGTCACGATCGAAGCCGACGGCACGCCGGCTATGCTGTTGCCGCCTCTGCCTCTTGTCCGCTCGCCTATAGCCGAAGCTTATCCGGCACAACCGGAGTTCCAGGACAAGTACGATTCCCGAACCGGGGTGCTTGTGTCGCGCCGTATCGATCAGGTCACGCACATGCTGCAACAATCGGGTCAATTCAGTTTGCCGGCAATCGACATCGGATGGTGGAATGTCGGCGCAGGCAAAGTGGAGACGGCGCACCTGGACGCGATGTCATTCCAGGTCGTTGCTAATCCGGCCGCGCAAGGGACAATTTCCGACGGAGCCCGCGCGCGATGGAATTGGTCCGCCGTTCGCGACGGTATTGCCGAGCACTGGCTGCTGGCAGCGCTGATTGCAACCGCATTTGCCGTGATCGCCTGGTTCGCGCCGGCCGCGGCAAGATCGATCACGGCAGCGTATCAGCAGCGGCGGAAGACATATCTGCAATCTGAAGCCTGGTCGTTCCGTCGCCTTCGCCGCGTAGCAGGCAGCGGCGATGCTCGCACGGTGTACTTTGCAATGCTTGACTGGCTGCAACGGTTCGAACCCGTTGCGTCAGATCGTACGATCAAAGCTTTTAAGGCCGCAGCGGCCGATCCCGTGCTCGACTCCGAAATCGGATCGATCGAGCAACAATTGTTCGCGTCGCACCGCAACGCCGGTGAATGGTCGTCACGCCGCTTGCTGTGGCGGGTTGGGGTCGCGCGCCGCAACTTGCGTAGGCAGGTGGCCAGTCGCGGCGCAGAGCGGCAGTTGCCTCAGCACATCAATCCGATGGGTATTCCGAACGCGTCAACCGAGAGTTGGCGCAAGCCGGCCAGATAATAGGGGCACTCACAATCTCACAAGCTCGAACGCAGGCTTTCTTCACCCAATCATCGTACTGTTTTCAAACGTTCAGGAGTTTCAAATGAGCAGGGAAGAAAAGAATAAGGGTCATGTTGCTGGCCTTAACGCGTCAACCTTCAATCGCCGCGCCATGCTGCTTGGCTCGTCATCGCTGGTCGTAGCCGCGGCACTGACATCGGAAGCCATGGCGCAGGCACACAGGACCAAGCCGGCGTCTCCGTCAAACGGGGCTGCCGGTGGCAAGAAACCAAACATCCTGTTCATCATGGGCGACGACATCGGCTGGTTCAATGTCAGCGCCTACAACATGGGCGTTATGGGCTATCGCACGCCCAACATCGACCGGATCGGCAAGGAAGGCGCCGTTTTTACTGACTGGTATGGCCAGCAGAGCTGCACCGCTGGCCGCGCTGCTTTCATCACCGGACAGACGCCGGTTCGCACCGGCCTCACCAAGGTCGGTCTGCCTGGTGCAGAACTTGGTCTCGGGCCGCATGATCCCAGCGTCGCAGACGTTCTTAAGACATACGGTTATGCCACCGGCCAATTCGGCAAGAACCACCTCGGCGACCGCGACGAGCATCTTCCGACCGCGCACGGCTTCGATGAGTTTTTCGGCAACCTCTATCACCTCAATGCCGAGGAGGAGCCGGAGAACCCTGACTATCCCAAGAATCCGGAGTTCCGGAAGAAGTTCGGACCGCGCGGCGTCATCAAGTCGACCGCCGATGGCAAGATCGAGAATACCGGTCCGCTCAACACCAAGCGCATGGAGACGATCGACCAGGAGTTTCTTGACGCTGCCAAGGACTTCATCAACCGGCAGCACAAGGCCGACAAGCCGTGGTTCTGCTATTTCCGACGCGGATGCACATCTTCACGCATCTGAAGGCGGCGTCGCAGGGCAAAACCGGCCTTGGCGTCTATCCGGACGGCATGGTCGAGCATGATGGCATGGTTGGCGAATTGCTGAAGCTCGTCGATGATCTGGGTATCGCTGAGAACACCATCGTCGTCTACACCACCGACAATGGCGCGGAGGCGTTCACGTGGCCTGACGGTGGGTCGACGCCATTCCGGGGCGAAAAAGCTACCAATTGGGAAGGCGCTTTCCGGGTGCCTTGCCTGATCAAATGGCCGGGCGTGATCCAGCACGGAACTGTGGTCAACGACATCTGCGCGCACGAGGACTTCATCCCGACGTTCGCGGCGGCCAATGGTGATCCAGACCTGGTCGAAAAGCTCAGGACGGGCTCAACGCTCAACGGTAAGAACTTCAAAGTTCATCTCGATGGATTTAACTTGCTGCCCTTCCTCAAGGGCGAGGTGAAAGAATCGCCGCGCAAAGAGTTCCTCTATTGGAGCGACGATGGTGACCTGATGGCGTTGCGGGTGGGCAATTGGAAGGCGTCGTTTTTGGAGCAGAACACGGAGCTCACTCCAAAGGCTCCCATGGGACCGTGGACGGGCCAGTTCACCAAACTGCGCGCGCCCAAACTGTACAATCTGCGCGCCGATCCATTCGAGAAGGGCGATGACAGCATCAACTATGGCAAGTGGTTAATCGACCGGACTTTCCTGCTGGTGCCCGCGCAGGCTGTCGTCGCGAAATACATCGAAAGCTTCAAGGAGTTCCCTCCGCGCGCCAAAGCGGCAAGTTTCACCGTCGGCGATGTGATGGAGAAGCTGACAATAGGTAATCCGAGCAAGAACTGATCGGCACAACGGTTGGCGATGGACCGCGTTGCTGCGGTCCGTCGCGGGTATGGAATGGTGCCGGTGTTCCGAGAAGTAGATTGCGGCGGTCAAATGGCCTTGACGGTGTGGCGTTGTCGCCTGCCTGGGATCGGCTTCACAGTTCTAATCGAATTGGAGACGACACAGGCAAGCGAGATTTTCGCCGACCTCGTTCGCAACCGCGTGGTGCAGCCGCCATCCTCACCCGGACAGCGCTATAGCGTGCCGGGATCAGCTAACAAAAGGGGAGAAGGAAGCAAGACGAAGGCTACGCATGCTTGAGCAGCGTGCGGGTTGCGGCGGTGACGTCGGCTTGCCGCATCAGGCTTTCGCCGACCAGGAAGGTGGAGATGCCAACCCGTTCGAGCCGCGCGAGATCGTCCGGCGTGAAGATACCGCTTTCTCCCACCATCAGCCGATCTTTCGGAATGTGAGGCGCCAGCGCTTCGCTGGTTTCGAGCGTCGTCTCAAACGTGCGCAGATTGCGATTGTTGACTCCGATCATCGGCGAACGCAGCTTGAGCGCACGATCCAACTCCTCGCGGCTATGAATTTCGAGCAGCACATCCATGCCGAGTTCGAGCGCAGCCGCCTCGATGTCTTTCGCTGCAGCATCGTCGAGCGCGGCCATGATGATCAGGATGCAGTCCGCTCCATGCGCCCGCGCCTCGACAACCTGATAAGTGTCGAACATGAAATCCTTGCGCAGCACCGGCAGCGACGTCGCGGCGCGGGCGGCAACCATAAAGTCGAGATGGCCCTGAAATGATGGCGCATCGGTGAGAACGGAGAGGCAAGCGGCACCGCCGGACTCATAGGCGCGGGCGAGGGAAGGCGGATCGAAGTCGGCGCGGATCAAGCCCTTCGAGGGCGAGGCCTTCTTGACCTCGGCGATCAGGGCATATTCTCCGTTGGAGAGCTTGCTGCGGATGGCTTGGACGAAGCCGCGCGGCGGCGAAGCGGCTTTTGCGGCGGCCGTGACGTCACTGAGGGAACGTGCGCGCTTTGCGCTCGCAATCTCCTCGCGCTTATAGGTTTCGATCCTGATCAGGATGTCGGCCACATCACCGTCCTCACCCGTTGGAAACCGCAATCAGCTGCTTCAGCTTGTTCATGGCGCCGCCCCCGTCGAGTGATTTCGTGCCAAGCGCGACGCCGTCCTTCAAGGTCTTCGCCTTGCCCGCGACGATCAGGGCCGCCGCCGCGTTGAGCAGGGCGACATCGCGGAAGGCTCCGGGCTTGCCTTCGAGCACCCCGCGTAAGGAAATTGCGTTTGCTTCGGCGTCGCCGCCTTTCAGCGCATCGCCGCCCGCGCGGGATAATCCGGCGTCCTCTGGCGTCACCTCGAACGAGCGGATACTGCCGTTCTCGAGTGCGGCCACGAAGGTCGGGCCGGTGAGGGTGATCTCATCCAAGCCATCCGAGCCGTGAACGACCCATACCGATTCGGAACCGAGGTTCTTCAGCACCTGCGCCAGCGGTTGCACCCATTGCCGCGAGAACACGCCAACCATCTGCCGCCTGACGCCGGCGGGATTGGACAGTGGCCCCAGCAGATTGAAGATGGTGCGGGTCGCGAGTTCGACGCGTGTCGGGCCGACATTCTTCATCGCGGGATGGTGCGATGGCGCGAACATGAAGCCGATGCCGGCCTCGTTGACGCAGCGGCCCACCTGTTCAGGGGTGAGGTCGATCTTGATGCCGAGCGCAGCGAGGCAGTCGGCAGCTCCGGATTTAGAGGATAGCGCGCGGTTGCCGTGCTTGGCGACGGGCACGCCGGCACCTGCGACAATGAACGACGCGCAGGTTGAGACATTCACTGAGCCTGAGCCGTCGCCGCCGGTGCCGACCACATCGACCGCGTCCGTGGGCGCTTTGACTCGCAGCATCTTCGATCGCATCGCCGAGACCGCCCCGGTGATTTCGTCGACCGTTTCGCCGCGCACGCGCAGCGCCATCAAAATCCCGCCCATTTGCGAGGGCGTTGCTTCGCCGGACATCATACGGTCGAACGCGGATGCAGCTTCCTCACGCGTCAGAGTCGCGCCGGTAGCGACTTTTCCAATGAGAACCTTGAGATCGTCCATCGGATGCTTTCGGAATACGGGAGCGCGTCGGTCCCGTCAGAAGTTGCTGGCGCCGATGATTTGCGCCACGGCCGCCTGGTTGATCGTGGTGCCAATCTCGCCTTCGAGCTTGACGATGTACTGGCCGACATATTCATCCGACAGGCTGCGCTGGATGCCCTCACGCAGCTTCTTCATCTCATCGGAGGCAAGATTGAGCGGCGGCACCGTCACGTCGGTGACGCGGAAAACGATCCATTCCTCGTGACCCGCGCCCGGAGCCTGGCCGGCTCCGCCTTTGACGACGCGGAATGCGGCGGCGACCACGGCGGCAGGCAATTCGGTCGTTGTGGCGTCGCGTTTAATAGCACTCGCGCTTTCGACCTTGAGACCGAGTCCGGCTGCCTCGTCGGCGAGCTTGCCGCCCTGGTCGAGCTTGCGGACCATGTCCGTGGCCTTGGTTAGTAGACGGCCGCTGATCTGGTCGTCGCGCCACCCCGCCTCGACCTTGTCCTTGACCTCGTCGAGGGTACGGTCGCGCGAGGGTGTGACGCCGAGAAGGTCAAACCAAACGAAACCATTATTACCGAGTTGCAGCGTTTCGTTGTCGACGCCGACATCGCTGGCGAATGCCTGCGCGATCAGGTCGACTCCCTGCGGAAGCCCTGTAACGGGTTTGCCGTCCGGTGCACGTCCCGACCGGTCGACGGCCTCGATAGTGACCGCGGTCAGTCCAAGCTTCTTGGCGGCCTCGATGACGGTTGCGCCGCCGCCGCGCTCGTCCTCCATCTTATTGTGGAGGTTGTTGATCTCGGAGCGCGCGCGTTCAACCGCGACATCGTGCTTCAGTTTTTCGGCAACGCTTTCGTAGGTCGGCTGATTCCCTGGCTCGATGCGGCCGACCTTGATCAGCGCGACACCGAATTTGCCCTGGATCGGCTGACTGATTTCGTCGGTCTTCATCGCAAACCCTGCGTTGGCGATGGCGGGATCAACGATCTCGGATCTCGGGATCGTACCAAGGTCGATGTCGGACGCTGCAAGGCCGCGCTCCTTGGCGATATCGTCGAATGACGCGCCGCTGGTGATCTTCTCCCGTGCGGCCTGAGCGTCTGTGATGTTGGGGAACATGATCTGCCGGAGTTGCCGCCGTTCGGGCGTGGACAGCTTGTTCTTGCGTTCCTCATAGACCTTTCTGGTGTCGTCGTCGGACACCGCCGTCCATTTGGCGACCTCCTCGGGCGTCAGCATCACCAATGCGATCTTGCGATATTCCGGCGCGCGGAACTGCACCTTGTGGGCGTTGAAATAACTGGACAATTGGTCCGCCGTGGGAGGATCGATGCTTCCGGCCTGTGCCGCGCCGAGCTTGACGTAATCGATGGTCCGTTGCTCGTTCTGGAAGCGGTTCAGCGCCTCCAGCAACTTCGTTGAAGGTTCGACGCCGGCCGTCACCGTTCCCGCGATCTGGCGACGCAGCGTCGTATGCCGCTGCTCGGCGACATAGCGTTGCTCGGTGTACCCCAGCTGTCGGATCAGGCCGGCGAAGCGCGCCGGATCGAAGGCGTCATGAGCCCCCTTGAAGTTGGGATCGGTCATGATCTGGCGGCTGATTTCCTTATCCGAAACTGCGAGGCCCTTGCGCCGGGCGTCCTCATCGAGCGCAGCTTCCGCAATCACTTGCTGCAAAATCTGACGGTCGAGGCCGAGGGCCCTGACCTGATCGGGAGGCAGCGCGCGGCCGAACTGGCGTGCGATCTGTTGCAGACGGTCGGTGTAGATTTGCCGAAACTGCTCGGTCGAAATCTCGGTGCTGCCGACCGTAGCCAGCGACGACTGGCCGAAGCCATGAAAGATATCCGCGATACCCCAGATGCCGAAGGCGACGATCAACAAGCCCATCACGATCGTCATGATGGCCTTGCCGAGCCAGTTTGATGAGGCGTTGCGTATTCCTCGAAGCATGGGTCCGTCTTTTGTAGGAGGGAAGCGGGTCGCACCTGAGCGGAAGCCGCGCGAGGGCGTCACCGAGTTGATAACGCATCATAAAGTGGCAAGCGCGCCGTCGCAACCTCAGTGGAACGCCTCGACCATAAGCCGCACCGGGTACCGGAGACTGGCCCCGGCCGATAACCTCTGCTAGCAAGGTCCGCCAACTTCGGCGTCGGATCGCCGGTATACCGAGGTGGCGCAACGTCAAAATCATCCATGAGAGATCCATGACCGGGCTGCGACCGCTGATTGCTGGAAACTGGAAAATGAACGGCCTCAAGGCTTCGGCCAGCGAGCTCGGCCAGATGATCGCAGGTGCGGACGGCCCCGCGCAAAAAGCCGATCTGCTGATCTGTCCGCCGGCGACGCTGGTATTGGCGTTTGTGGGTGCGGTCCAGGGCTCACCGGTGCGGATCGGCGGGCAGGATTGTCATCCCAAACCCTCCGGTGCTCATACGGGCGATATTTCCGCCGAGATGCTGGCCGATGCGGGCGCCACCGCCGTCATCGTCGGCCATTCCGAGCGCCGCGCCGATCATGCAGAGACCGACGCTCTCGTGAGGCAAAAAACCGAAGCCGCCTGGCGGGCGGGGTTGATCGCCATCGTCTGCGTCGGTGAAACCCAGGACCAGCGTGATGCCGGTCAGACGCTTGAGGTGGTCGGACAACAGCTTACGGGTTCGCTGCCGGACGGCGCGACCGCCACCAATCTCGTCGTGGCCTACGAGCCGGTCTGGGCGATCGGCACCGGACGCACGCCGACATCAGAAGATGTTCAGGAAGTCCATAGATTTATCCGCGAACAGCTCGCGGAACGGTTTAGCGTGGAGGGGGCGAAAGTTCGTATCCTCTATGGCGGATCGGTGAAGCCGTCGAACGCTGCGGAGTTGTTGGCGGTTCCGAATGTAAACGGGGCGTTGATCGGCGGCGCCAGCCTCAAGGCGGCAGATTTCCTTGGGATCGCCCAAGCCGTTGCCTGACCGTTCATCTCGTGGTGCCCAGCGACCCTGCGGGGGTGACAACGTCGCGCCTGATCGTGTAGATACCGCCGAGTGTGGCGGTTCAGAAGTTCGCTTTCAGTGTCAGCGAGTCCGTCAGGCGAACTTCTCAAGCCCCGCAAGCAAGCCCCGCAAGATCGTGACTCCGGCTGGCGGGCGCGCGCTGTGATGGAAGGCCAAGATGCAGACCGTTGTTATCGTAATCCACCTGATCATCGTTTCGGTACTGACCATCATCGTGCTGCTGCAAAAGTCCGAAGGCGGCGGCCTCGGCATGGGCGGCGGCGCCGGATTTATGTCAAGCCGGGGCACCGCGAATCTGCTGACGCGCACTACGGCCTTCCTTGCGGCTGGCTTTTTCGTGACCAGCCTGTTCCTGTCATGGCTTGCGGGCGTCCATCAAAATCCGGGTTCGATCCTGGATGGAGCCCCAGCGTCGCGTTCCCAGCCGGCAGGAGGCGCGACCCCGGTAACTCCGCCCTCCGGCGGCGGCCTTCTCGATTCGCTGAAACAATCGGACCAGCCGGCCCCGCCGGCGCCCGCCGGTCCGCAAGCGCCGCGTTCGCAATAAAGCGGGGCATTGATGCAGAACCGGGATTACCGCTCTGCATCAAAAGCCTTAGCCAAGAGACTGCAATCGTTTGAATTTTGAAGTCACCCATAGCCGATCCGATTTCGGCTGACGGCTGGGATTGGTTTTGGCGAATCGTCTCGGGAGCCTTAAAGGTTGAGACCCATGGCGCGGTATATTTTCATCACCGGCGGCGTGGTTTCCTCGCTCGGAAAAGGTCTGGCTTCGGCAGCGCTCGGCGCGCTGTTGCAGGCGCGTGGCTACAAGGTCCGCCTTCGCAAGCTCGACCCCTACCTCAACCTCGATCCGGGAACGATGTCGCCCTACCAGCACGGCGAAGTGTTCGTGACTGACGACGGTGCTGAGACCGATCTCGATCTCGGTCATTACGAGCGCTTTACCGGGCGCCCCGCGACCAAGCAGGACAACATCACCACCGGCCGCATCTATCAGGACATCCTGACCAAGGAGCGCCGCGGCGACTATCTTGGGGCCACGATCCAAGTGGTTCCCCATGTCACCAACGCCATCAAGCATTTCATCCTCGACGGCAATGATGGCTATGACTTCGTGCTGTGCGAGATTGGCGGCACGGTGGGTGACATTGAGGGGCTACCGTTCTTCGAGGCGATCCGGCAGATCAAGAACGATCTCCCGCGCGGTGCTGCGATTTACGTTCACCTGACGCTGCTGCCGTTTATCCCGAGCGCTGGCGAGTTGAAGACCAAGCCTACGCAGCATTCGGTGAAGGAATTGCGATCCATCGGCATCCAGCCCGATATCCTGCTGTGCCGCACCGACCGGGAAATCCCCAAGGAAGAGCGCCGGAAGCTCGGATTGTTCTGTAATGTCCGGGAAAGCGCCGTGATCGAGGCGCGCGATGCAGATAACATCTATGCCGTGCCGGAAGTCTATCACGCCGCAGGCTTCGACGACGAGGTTCTGGCGGCGTTTGGAATCGAGCCGGCTGCGCCTCCGGCGCTGCAAGGCTGGCATGAGATCAACGAGCGCATCCGCAATCCGGAAGGAGCGGTGACAATCGCGATTGTCGGCAAGTACACCGGCATGAAGGACGCCTACAAATCGCTGATCGAGGCGCTGTCCCATGGCGGTATCGCCAACAAGGTGAAAGTCAATCTCGACTGGATCGAGAGTGAAGTGTTCGAAAACGAAGATGCCGCACCCTTCCTCGGACATGTCGATGGCATTCTGGTGCCGGGCGGTTTTGGCCAGCGCGGCGCCGAGGGCAAGATCAAGGCGGCGCGGTTCGCTCGCGAAAGGCGTGTACCGTATTTCGGCATCTGCTTTGGGATGCAGATGGCCGTGATCGAGGCGGCCCGCAATCTGGTTGGAATTGCAGACGCTAACTCGACCGAATTCGGTCCGACCAGCGAGCCGCTGGTCGGACTGATGACCGAATGGCTGCGTGGCAACGAATTGGAGAAGCGCGCGAAGGCTGGGGATCTCGGCGGCACCATGCGGCTTGGCGCCTATCCGGCGGCGCTTAGGCGCGGCAGCCGCGTCTCCGGAATCTACGGCGGGGCGCTGGAGATTTCCGAGCGGCACCGTCATCGCTACGAAGTCAACACGGCCTATAAGGACCGCCTGGAGCACCACGGACTACTGTTCTCGGGCCTCTCGCCTGACGGTGTGCTGCCGGAGATCGTCGAGTACGAAGATCATCCCTGGTTCATCGGTGTGCAATACCATCCAGAACTGAAGTCACGGCCGTTCGAGCCGCACCCGCTATTCGCCTCGTTCATCCAGGCAGCGGTGGTGCAGAGCCGGCTGGTGTAGCTAAAGCATCTCCGCTTCCGACCAAATTAGAAGCGACGCTCTAGATTGTTGTTTTGACGCGTTTTCTTCACGCGAACCGGTACCCACTTCGCTCGAAAACGCTATAGCTATTTCGCACACCCGGATGTTTGGTCGCCCTGACGCGCCATCGGCTTGCCGTTGATGAACACGCCATGGCCGCTAGAAGTGACCGAGCCGCCGCATCCGGTTCGGTCGTCGGTCACCGTTGCGGGTTTGCCGTTGATGAAGACGTTAGGCGATCCCTCGATCAACGCGCCGCCGGTCGTAGAGTCGCCCTGACGTGCGGCGGGTTTGCCGTTGACCATCACGTCCTGACTTCCGCCGGTCACGACGCCCGGCGATTGCGATGCCGGGTTTGGCGTCTGGCTCCGCGCCGGTCCCAGTTGAGCCGCACCGATAAAGGCATATGCAGAGACGGTAAAAACAATAAGGGGCAGTCGCATTTGACCTCCGGGGCAATGCGCAAAGCTTATCAAACCGGTCCCGAGGGGGCTATGCTTCGCGCGCACGCTCGCATTCCGCGCATGCGGGTTGATCCCGCCGCTGCGGCCCGGCATGGTCCGCCGATAAAGGAATTCACCTTGAACCAGTTCGTCTCCGCAGCGCCCGTCGTCTCCGTCGGCTCCGTAACTTTCGGCCAGGACCAGCCCCTGTCGATCATCGCCGGTCCGTGCCAGATGGAAAGCCGGGCTCACGCAGTCGAGGTGGCTGGCGCGCTGAAGGAAATCGCCGCGCGGCTGAACATCGGCCTTGTCTTTAAGTCCTCGTTCGATAAGGCCAACCGCACCAGCGCTTCGGGCGCGCGCGGGATCGGGTTGAAGCAGGCGCTGCCGGTTTTCGCAGAGATTCGGTCATCGCTCGGATTGCCTGTGCTGACCGACGTCCACGAGGCAGCCCAATGCGCCGAGGTCGCGCAGGCGGTCGATGTGCTGCAGATACCTGCATTCCTGTGCCGGCAGACTGACCTTTTGCTGGCAGCGGCGGCGACCGGCAAGGTCATCAACGTCAAGAAGGGGCAGTTTCTGGCGCCATGGGATATGGGGAACGTGGTTGCCAAGATCACCGGCGGCGGCAACCGCAACGTGCTGGTGACCGAACGCGGCGCATCGTTTGGCTACAATACGCTGGTGTCCGATATGCGCGCGCTGCCAATCCTTGCGCGCACCACCGGCGCGCCCATCATCTTCGATGCGACTCATTCCGTGCAGCAGCCGGGCGGCAAGGGTACCTCGTCTGGCGGTGAGCGCGAATTCGTGCCGGTGCTGGCGCGTGCGGCGGTCGCGGTCGGCGTCGCCGGCGTGTTCATCGAGACCCATCCAGATCCCGATCATGCGCCGTCGGACGGCCCCAACATGGTGCCGTTGCGTGAGTTCGAGGCGTTGGTGCGAAGGCTGATGGCGTTTGATGCGCTGGCGAAGGCGACCGATCCGGCCCACCCGAAATGACATCGGTGCCCCCGGCAGCGGCCGAAAAGCACAGACTGCCGCCGCTCCTCAATATCATTGCTCTGGCCACCTTCGCGGCGAGCCTGTCGACGCGTGCGATGGACCCGGTGTTGCCGCATGTCGCCGACGATTTGTCGGTGACGGTCGCCACCGCAGCCGGCCTTTCGGCGGTCACCGCATTTTCGTTTGCAGTCGTGCAGCCGCTGATCGGCGCTGCAGCCGATATCTTCGGCAAGGGGCGGCTGATGTTGATGTGCCTGGTGCTGCTCGGCATTTCGAACGTCGTCGGCGCATTGTGCTCGTCCTACAGCGCGCTGTTCGCGACGCGCGTCTTTGCGGGGATAGCATCGGGCGGTGTTTTCCCGGTCGCGCTCGGCATGGCGAGCGACCTGGTGCCGGTGCCGCAGCGCCAGGTGGCGATCGGCCGGACCATCGCGGGTACGATGGGAGGCAACCTGCTGGGCGCCTCGTTTTCCGGCGTGATTGGCGATCTCGTCGGCTGGCGCGGCGTGCTTGTCGTGCTCGGAGCGCTGGTTTTTGCGGCCTCGATTGCTGTTGGGCTTGGATTTCACCGCGGCGACGCGATCGCAACCTCGCGGCGGATGAAGTTTGCCGATCTGCGACAAGGCTATCGGCAGATCTTCAGCAATTCCAACGCCAAGGTCTGCTACTCTGCTGTTTTCATCGAAGGCTGCTGCGTACTTGGACTGTTTCCCTACGTCGCGGCGTTTCTGTTCGAACTCGGTGAAACCCGGCTTTCGATCGCGGGCATCGTCATCGCCGGATTTGCCGTCGGCGGCCTGTTCTACACCATGACGATATCGCAGTTCCTGTCGCTGCTCGGCGTACGCGGCTTGATGATATCAGGCGCAATGATGGTGGCGGTGCAACTTGTCGCGGTAGCCTTCGGTCCGGACTGGCATATCCAGATGCTCAGCTTCATCCTGATGGGCTGGGGCTTCTACATGCTGCATGGCTGCCTGCAGGTGTTCGCCAGCGAATTATCCGAGCAGGCGCGGGCGACGGCATTGTCGCTGCATTCGTTCTTCTTTTACATGGGGCAGACTGCCGGTCCGATCGTCTATGGAGTGAGCCTTTCCTGGGCCGGAAAATTTCCCACGCTTGCCGCGAACGCCGTCGTCATCGCAATTCTCGGGTTGGCTTGTGCGGGGCTACTGACCGGGAGGGCCGCCTCACGCGCGCGTTAAAGAACCTCTGTCCGCTCAACCTCGGCCTCGGTAGGACGGGACGGCCTGATCGGGAATCCAGACGCCCTTCGGCGCCGTGCCTGTCTGCCAGAATACGTCGATGGGAATGCCGCCGCGCGGAAACCAGTAGCCGCCGATACGCAGCCATTTCGGCCTGACCGCGCTGACGATGCGCTTGCCGATTGCCACCGTGCAGTCTTCGTGGAAGGCCCCGTGATTGCGAAAACTCGCGAGATAGAGCTTGAGCGATTTCGACTCCAGCAGCCAGGACCCCGGCACATAATCGATTACCAAATGCGCAAAATCCGGCTGACCGGTGACCGGGCACAGCGCGGTAAACTCCGGCACCGTGAACCGCGCGACATAATTGGTGCCCCTCTGGGGATTGGGCACACGGTCGAGTTTTGCCTTCTCCGGAGAATCAGGCCACGCCACGGCGCGGCCGAGTTGCAAAGGAGACGATTTTGGCGAAGAGAGGAGCTTTCCTGGCATGATCGTCTCTGTCAAAGCGGGAGCAACAGAAGTGGAGCCGGTTTTGCATCGATTACGCTGCAAATAGATTTATTCGCGCATGATCTTTTCGCGAATCTCTGCTGATAGCCAATCCTGACGGGCTCGTCACGAGGGCGTCACGATTCACGGCCTTTCCCGCCCCCAAGCATTGCTGTAGAAGCAGCGCAAAATCTAGTGATTCAAGAGGTTCTTATGACTGCCATCGTCGACGTCATCGGCCGCGAAATTCTCGACAGCCGCGGCAATCCGACCGTCGAGGTCGATGTGGTGCTCGAAGATGGGGCGATGGGCCGGGCTGCGGTGCCGTCCGGCGCGTCTACCGGCGCTTATGAGGCGGTCGAACTGCGTGACGACGACAAGAGCCGCTATAACGGCAAGGGCGTAAGGAAAGCGGTCGACGCCGTGAATGGCGAGATTTTCGATGCGATCGGGGGCATGGATGCCGAGCAGCAGGTGCAGATCGACGAGATTCTGATCGAGCTTGATGGGACCGCGAACAAGGGGCGACTCGGCGCCAACGCGATTCTCGGCGTGTCGCTGGCGCTCGCCAGGGCAGCGGCGGACTCTTTGGACATACCGCTGTACCGCTATGTCGGCGGCGTCACGGCGCGAACGCTTCCGGTGCCGATGATGAATATCGTCAACGGCGGTGTGCACGCCGATAATCCGATCGACTTTCAGGAATTCATGATCATGCCGGTCGGCGCCAGAACGTTCTCGGACGCGCTGCGCTGCGGTGCCGAAATCTTTCACACATTGAGAGCCGAGCTGAAGAAGGCCGGTCACAACACCAACGTCGGCGACGAGGGTGGTTTTGCACCGGACCTGCCATCGGCCGGTGCGGCGCTCGATTTCATCATGGGTGCGATCGTCAAGGCTGGGTACAGGCCGGGCGATGACGTGGCGCTGGCGCTCGATCCGGCTTCGACTGAATTCTTCAAGGACGGCAAGTATGTTTACGGAGGCGAGGGCAAGACCCGTTCGATCGAGGAACAGGCAAAATATCTCGCCAAGCTGGCCTCTGACTATCCAATCGTCTCAATCGAGGACGGTATGGCCGAGGACGATTTCGAGGGCTGGAAGATCATCACCGACATGATCGGCAAGACGTGCCAACTTGTCGGCGACGACCTGTTCGTTACCAACGTGACCCGGCTCGCCGACGGCATTCGAAATGGGCGTGCCAATTCCATTCTCATTAAGGTCAACCAGATCGGCACGTTGACCGAGACGCTTGCCGCTGTCGAGATGGCGTACAAGGCCGGCTACACCGCCGTGATGTCGCACCGCTCGGGGGAGACCGAAGACTCCACCATCGCTGACCTCGCGGTCGCCACCAATTGCGGACAGATCAAGACCGGATCGCTGTCGCGTTCGGATCGTGCCGCTAAATACAATCAGCTACTTCGCATCGAGCAGCAACTTGGCTCGCAGGCGAGGTACGCGGGCCGTGCGACGCTGAAGGCGTTGGCATAGCGCGACTACCAGGCGGAAGCAGCGGCGGACGCAGGATTTCCTTCAGAACGAGGACTCGCGCAGCATCTCGCCGCTTGAAACGGCGAAGAGGCTGCTCCGCTTACTGCACTGGGGCTTCGGAGACATGATCGCGCTTGGCAGGTCGCTTGACGCGATATGTGCCCCGGCCGACGGCCTGAAGCACGGCAGCGATCGCCTTGCGGTGGAGGGCTTCACCCTTGTCGACGTCAAAATGGCTGTATTGCCCGCCTTCGTTGAGGTTAGACAGGCTACCATGGAATTGCTTGCTTGCCTCGACCGGGCGCCCCCAGGCGGTGGGCACGTAGAAATTAATGATCCGTCGGACATTAGGTGGAACCCGGTCCGGCGCCGTCGGATCGAAGTTTACGATCAGCGCGACCGGAATTCTGCGCTCGTTGAGCTTGCGTGCCAGTGAGATCGTCGTATCCGCGCCGTAGGAATGGCCCATCAGGATGATCGGTTCACGGTTTCCGGCACGAAAATTAGCGGTAATGCTGTCGGCAAGCGAGGACCAGGACGTGTAGGACACGGCTTCGGCCTTCACGCCCGCTCTCTGAAGCTTCGCGGCCAGTTCGTCCATGCCTAGCGAAAATACGTTGAACAGGCCCCGCATAAGATAAACATGACCTGGCCTGTGTGGCGCTACAGTTTGCGCGAGGGCTGAATTCGCCATGAATCCGCCTAGCGCAAACAGGATAAGACCTCCGATTCCGGCACGCAGGCCGCGGCGAGCAGACGGACAATCAGTAGCCATCAATAAGTTCCATTTTGAATCGCTTGAAGACTCTATATTTCGCCTTCGCATTCTCTCGTCAATTGTGTGTTGCTAGAAATCTTGTGTGTTGTGATTGAAACGCCACAGATGGAGTGTTTCCAGGGAAGTATTCGAGGTCGAAGTTGGGTATCGTGTTCGCAGCCCGAAAATTTGCGTCGCTCTGCTTGGCTTGAAAAGACGACGACTACGGAAGTGGCGGGATGATCGCACGGCGGCATGTCTTTCATATTGGCGGATACGATCCGATTTCGCCGGAGCAGCAGCATCGTCGCTGTGAGCGATCCCTGTCGGTGTTTCAACGCACGTGGGGCGTGAGGGCCGAAATCGTAAGCGCGATCGAGGCGACGCCGGTTAGCGCGTCTTGGGTAATCGAGGCGTCCGGACCCAACTGGAACACGCGCACGTCCTATGAAATGTTGCGATGGGACGACTTGATCCTTGAGGATCACACGCGAGGCATGTGGTCGCGCCTCGGGCAGAGTCTCGTCACGCTGGCTGATTTCATTGTGACCGGCACACTGTTTCGTTTCATGTATGCAAGCTGGAAATACGCCGGCTTCTTTCTGTTTCCGTATCTGTATGTTGCAGGGTTCGCCGCGTGCGGCGCGGGCATCGGATACGGCCTGGTTCGACTAGCGGGTGTGACCGGGTTTGCAGCAGTCCTGCTGACGGCAGCGGTGACCGTGGGCGTGACGGCAGGTTTGCTGCACCTATTAGGCTGGCGATGGCCGATCAATCATGTGTTCGACGATTGGATCTTCTCGCGAGAGTTCGTCTACGGCCAGCGGCCGCGCATGGATGCCCGGATCGATCAGTTTGCGGGGCGAATCCTCGACCGGGTCCGCAACTCCGATGTCAACGAGATCGTCATCGTCGGCCATTGCCTCGGTGCCGCGCTCGTCATGGATTCGGTCGCGCGAGCGCTCAAGCGCGATCCTGAACTTGCCCGGTGCGGTCCTTCGCTGTGCATCTTGACCGTCGGCGCCACGATTCCGAAATTCTCACTGCATTCGCACGGTGGGTGCATTCGTGAGGCCACGCAAACCGTCGCCGACGAGCGCCGAATCCGCTGGACCGAATATCATGCCCGCGATGACGCCATCAGTTTCTATCGCTTCGATCCGGTGACATTGAAGCGCGTCAGCCGCGAGCGCTCCGACGGACGTCCGAACATCCGGCGCGTGCAGTTGCACGACATGATGGACAAGGCTAGCTTCCGGCGCCACCGGTTCAACTTCATGGTGTTGCACTACAAGTTCTTGATGGGAAACAGCGTGCGCGCCAACTACGACCATTGCCTCATCGTTTGCGGTCCGCTGCCGTTCGAAGAGATCACGGTGCTCCGTGGCGGTGTTGATCGTTTCGGAGAGGACGGCTCGCTTCTGAAGCGCGCGTCATCCGAGGTGACCGCGGCCACGACCAGGCTGGCGGGCGCCGCCGTCGGCGCTGCGTAAGCGCGGCGGCGGCTGATGTCTTCGATCGCTCTAGGGCAGACGATATGGCTTATCGGCCTCGTCGCTTGGTTTATCATCCGCTATCCCTACGCCCGGCGGGCGCGGGGCACTGCGACGTTGCGGCGCGATGGTACCTGGCGAGAGCGCGCGCTTCTGGCGGCGTCTTTTGTCGGACTGTTTGCCATTCCGATGGTCAATCTCGCGACGGGATGGCCGCGCGCTTGCGCCTACGATCCGGGTTATGGTCTCGTTGTGCTCGGCGGCGTATTGTTTGCCTTCTCGCTTTGGCTGTTCCGCCGGTCACACAAGGATCTCGGTCGGCAATGGTCGGCCTCGCTCGAGGTGCGTGAGGGGCATCGGGTCGTTCGCACCGGTGTGTACCGGACGATCCGTCATCCGATGTATGCGTCGTTCTGGCTGTGGGCGATCGCGCAGGCCTGCTTGCTGCCGAACGTCGTCGCCGCCTTTAGCGGCATCGTCGCTGTGGCGGTACTGTTTTTCGCGCGTGTGCGCTTCGAGGAGCGAATGATGATCGAGATGTTCGGGGAAGACTATCGCCGCTACATGCAGCAAACACACCGTATCATTCCCGGCGTGTATTGACCGGAGGTCGAAGGCCCGGCCAAGTTCTTTGATGATTAAGTCTCTCGCAAGAGACTGCGCCCCGCAGCTTCTCCGCGTCGTCAGGTTGTAATCCAGCCGGCGTGAGTGCCGCACAACTATAGGATTTTCGATGGCATCCCAATCCAGCACCGCCGTTATCGTCGGCAGCCTTCGCAAAGAGTCATTTTCGCTGAAAATCGCCAAGGCTTTGACGACCCTCGCGCCGTCTTCGCTTCAGCTTGACGTCATCACGCTGAATGGATTGTCTTTCTACAATCAGGATCTGGAAGCGACGCCGCCGGTTGATTGGGTGAGTTTTCGTGATCGCGTCAGGAAAACTGATGCTGTCCTGTTCGTGACGCCCGAATACAATCGGTCCGTTCCCGGCGTGTTGAAAAATGCCATCGACGTCGGATCTCGTCCCTATGGGCAGAGCGTTTTCAACGGCAAGCCGGGCGGGGTTATCAGCAATTCGCCGGGTGCCATCGGCGGTTTCGGCGCCAATCATCATCTGCGCCAGTCGCTGGTTTTTCTCAACGTTCCGGTTTTGCAGCAGCCGGAAGCCTATATCGGCGGCATCGGTGATGCGTTCGATGAGAAGGGAGATCTCGTCAAGGCGTCATTGCGCGAGTTCCTCGCAGCCTATGTCAAGGCTTTCGACACCTGGGTAGCTCGGTATAGAAAATAGCAACTTGGGTGCCCCTTGGTTGTTAGCGAAGCATTAACCGGACGACCGCATCGTCGAGCCATGGTTTCGCGCTCACGACTCATATCGCTGCTCACCGGCCTTGCTCTCTATGCGATGGCGGCAATGATCGTCGGCTATTTCGGCGTTAACGCCTATATCGGCAAGTACGGGCTGAATGCGCGGCAGGAGCTCGATCAGGAGATCGTTGCGCTGACGTCCGAACTGGAGCGGCTGAAGGCGGAGCGCGCAGAGGGCGAGAAGCGGGTCGCGCTTTTAAGGTCAAGCGGAATCGACCCCGACATGCTCGATGAGCGCGTTCGTTATCAGCTCGACTACGCCAATCCGCGCGATCTGATTCAGATCATCCGTCAGAAATAGGAACGCCGTTGGGAGCGCATTGCTCGCGGTATTCTATCCTTTTCGCAAAAGGCTTTTGTCTAATTTCAAAAACCGCTGATTTTCGGTCACGGAATTTCGTGGCGTATCGAACATCGGTAAGATCACGCGCTTTCAAGGTTGCCTGACTTGGGCTAGAGAGGGTGATCCTTTCTCGCATCCGGAATTGCCATGGTCGCATCCAAGAAGAGCGTCACGCAGGTGGTAGGCAACGGCTCGACTAGCCAGCCACCCCCCTCGTTCACGCGCGAGCAAGACCTTCACGCGTTACGCGAAATGCTGCTGATCCGCCGTTTTGAGGAAAAAGCCGGTCAGCTCTACGGAATGGGTGCGATCGGCGGCTTTTGTCATCTTTACATCGGCCAGGAGGCGATCGTCGTCGGAATGCAGATGTCGCTCGAGGAGGGCGATCAGGTCATAACGGGCTATCGCGATCATGGGCACATGCTGGCCTGCGGCATGGACGCCAAGGGTGTGATGGCCGAACTGACCGGGCGGCGCGGCGGCTATTCCAAGGGCAAGGGCGGCTCCATGCACATGTTCAGCAAGGAGAAGCGTTTCTACGGCGGCCACGGCATCGTCGGCGCGCAAGTGTCGCTCGGAACTGGCCTCGCCTTCGCCAACCGTTATCGCGGCAACGATCGCGTCAGTCTCACCTATTTTGGGGATGGGGCGGCCAATCAGGGCCAGGTCTACGAGAGCTTCAATATGGCGCAGCTCTGGAAACTCCCGGTGGTCTACATCATCGAAAACAACCGTTACGCAATGGGCACGTCCGTGACGCGCTCGTCGGCGCAGACGGATTTTTCCAGGCGCGGGGTATCCTTTAACATTCCCGGCGAGCAGGTCGACGGCATGGATGTTCGGGCCGTAAAAGCGGCAGGCGACAAGGCCGTGAAATGGTGCCGCGAGGGTAACGGTCCCTACATCCTGGAAATGCAGACCTACCGTTATCGCGGTCACTCGATGTCGGATCCGGCGAAGTACCGTACGCGCGAGGAGGTCGACAAGGTTCGACACGATCAGGATCCGATCGAACAGGTCCGCAACCGGCTGCTGGCGGCCAAGCTACCTGAGGACGATCTGAAGAAGATCGACGCGGACGCGCGCGAGATAGTCAATACGGCCGCGGACTTCGCGCAAAACGATCCAGAGCCCGACGCGTCCGAGCTTTACACCGATATTTATCGCTGAGCGCGCAAGCCTTTTTCGGAGCGATCATGCCAATCCAAGTTCTGATGCCCGCGCTTTCTCCGACCATGGAGAAAGGCAACCTTGCCAAGTGGCTGAAGAGGGAGGGCGAGACGATCAAGTCTGGCGACGTCATCGCGGAGATCGAGACCGACAAGGCGACCATGGAAGTCGAGGCGACCGACGAGGGCACGCTTGGCAAGATACTCGTTCCCGAAGGAACCGCGGACGTGGCGGTGAACACCCCGATCGCCACCATTCTTGCCGATGGCGAGAGCGCGGCCGATCTGGGCAAGATCGAAGCGAAGGCTTCAAAAACATCGGCCGATTCCGTCCAGGACGCTTCGAAGGAAGTTGCGGAATCCCGTTCGCCGGTTGGCGAGGGCAAGCCGATGATCTCGGATCCGCAACGGCCTGCCGGACCGGCGATGGAGACTCCAGAGGATCCTGACATTCCTGCCGGCACCGAGATGGTGACCATGACCATCCGCGAGGCGCTACGCGACGCCATGGCTGAGGAGATGCGCCGCGACGACAACGTCTTTTTGTTGGGGGAAGAGGTCGCCGAATATCAAGGCGCCTACAAGGTGTCGCAGGGTCTCTTGCAGGAATTTGGCGCACGGCGGGTGATCGACGCGCCGATCACGGAGCACGGTTTTGCTGGCGTCGGCGTCGGCGCTGCGATGGCGGGATTGAGGCCGATCGTCGAGTTCATGACCTTCAATTTCGCGATGCAGGCGATCGACCAGATCATCAATTCGGCTGCCAAGACGCTTTACATGTCCGGCGGACAGATGGGCTGCGGAATCGTGTTCCGCGGCCCCAACGGCGCCGCGTCGCGCGTCGCGGCCCAGCACAGTCAGGACTATTCGGCGTGGTACTCGCAAATCCCGGGTCTCAAGGTGATCGCGCCGTATTCCGCCGCCGACTACAAAGGGCTTTTGAAAGCCGCGATCCGCGATCCTAATCCGGTGATCTTCCTCGAAAATGAAATCTTATATGGACACACCGGTCCGGTGCCGAAACTCGACGACTATGTGCTGCCGATCGGCAAGGCGCGGATCGCGCGTGCCGGTCAGCACGTCACGCTGGTCTCGTGGTCGAACGGTATGACCTACGCATTGAAGGCCGCGGATGAACTCGCCAAGGAGGGCATCGAGGCCGAAGTCGTCGACTTGCGCACGCTGCGCCCGATGGACACCGAAACAATCGTGGCATCGGTGCGGAAGACCGGCCGCGCGGTGACCGTGGAGGAGGGCTGGCAGCAATCTGGCGTTGGCGCCGAGATTGTCGCGCGCATCATGGAGCACGCATTCGATTATCTCGATGCGCCGGTGACGCGCGTGTCGGGCAGGGACGTGCCGATGCCATATGCGGCCAACCTCGAAAAGCTGGCGCTGCCGTCGGTGGCTGAAGTCGTCGCGGCGGCCAAGGCCGTCTGTTATCGGTGAGCGGGGTCAGTCATGCCGATTAACATCCTGATGCCCGCGCTGTCGCCGACGATGGAAAAGGGCAATCTCGCCAAGTGGCTCAAGAAGGAGGGCGACAAGGTCAGGTCTGGCGACGTCATTGCCGAGATCGAGACCGACAAGGCGACCATGGAAGTCGAGGCGGTGGACGAGGGCACCATCGCGAAAATCCTGGTGCCGGAAGGTACGCAGGACGTGCCAGTCAACAACGTGATCGCGGTGCTCGCCAGTGACGGCGAGGACGTGAAGGCCGCCGCCGGCGGTGCGTCTTCGAAAGGCGAGCCGAAGGCCGAAGCAAAAGCAGAATCCAAAGCAGACACGAAAGCTGTTAGCGGAGGTGCGACTCGAATCGCCGACCTTTCCTCCAGTGCGCCCGCGCCTAAGCTTGCATCGTCAGAAACTCAAGCGGCGCAGCGAGCGAACGGTCACGCCCGCATCTTCTCCTCGCCGTTGGCGCGGCGGCTCGCAAGCGAAGCCGGCATCGACCTGGCGCGCATCGAAGGCAGCGGCCCGCATGGACGTGTCGTCGCGCGCGACGTGGAGCAGGCGAAAGCCGGCAAGGGCTTGAAGGCGTCGGCGACCGCACCAGCAGGTGCGCCTTCAATCGCGCCTTCGATGTCGGACAAGCAAATTCTGTCGCTGTTCGAGGACGGCTCCTACGAACTCGTCCCGCATGACAACATGCGCCGCACGATCGCGCAGCGCCTGACCGCTTCGATCCAGAACGTTCCGCACTTCTATCTGACGATGGACTGCGACATCGGACGGCTGTTGTCTGCGCGCGAGGACATCAACGCGTCCGCGCCGAAGGACAAGGAGAAGAAGCCGCTCTACAAGCTCTCGGTCAACGACTTCGTCATCAAGGCGATGGCGGTGGCGTTGCAGCGCGTACCGAATGCCAACGTCAGCTGGACGGAAGGCGGTATGCTTAAACACAAGCATTCCGATGTCGGAGTCGCGGTTGCGATGCCGGGCGGCTTGATCACGCCGATTATCCGCAAGGCGGAAGCAAAATCGCTTTCTGCGATCTCGTCCGAAATGAAGGACTTCGCCGCGCGGGCGCGGGCGCGAAAGCTCAAGCCCGAGGAATATCAGGGCGGCACAACGGCGGTCTCGAATCTCGGCATGTACGGCATCAAGGATTTCACCGCCGTCATCAACCCGCCGCACGCCACGATCCTCGCGGTCGGCGCCAGCGAGGAGCGCGCAGTCGTGCGGGGCGGCAAGATCGAGGCTGCGCACATCATGAGCGTGACGCTGTCCTGCGATCACCGCGCGGTGGACGGCGCGCTCGGCGCGGAGCTGATCGGCGCGTTCAAGACACTGATCGAAAACCCCGTGATGATGATGGTGTGAGCACGCCGGCAAATTTTCGATGACCATCGGAAAATCCCTCGCGGTTGCAGCACTGATGGCATGTTTTTGCATCGGTACGACGGGTTTGGTGCGCGCTGAATTGCCACCGCAGTTCACAGTGTGGCAGAACTTTGCGGCGATCGCTGCGATGCGTGATATTCCCGAGCGACTCGGCACGGTCGATCGTATCGAGCGGATTGGCGTGGGTCGTTTCAATATTCACGGCGGCAATTGCGCGATCCTCGCCACGGTGGTGCGTGAGCCCGCGAAGAGTTCGGACGGGAGACCGGTGCCGGGACCATCGCGGATCGTTCGGGTCGATCTCGGCGAGAAGCAGTGCAAGTCGTAAATTTGACTGAGCGTGTGAAGGAAAAAAGATGCGGACCTTCCTGATGTCTCTTGGTGTGGTTCTGGTCGCGGCGTCCGTGCAAGCGGCGGACATCAAGGGCGGCAAGGATCATCCGTTGCTGCCGCGTTATGACGGCTCGGAGATCATCCGGTACAAGCAGGAAGCGTTTACCGATTATAAGCTTGTGACCGCGCCCGTTAGAGATCACGGCGGAAAGGATAGGAATCCAAATTCCGTGACCCCGCTGGAGGGTAAGTTCACGCAGATCTCCTACAAGATGCCGGAAGGCCGCGCGGCATTGGAGGTGTTCCGCAACTACGAGCAGGCGATCAAGAAAGCCGGCTTCGAGACGCTCTTCACTTGCGAGCGCGAGGCATGCGGCGGGCGAAACTTCAGCCTCGCTATCGCCGGCGACCCGCTCTACATGCTGTTCGGAGACCAGCAGGCCGACCAGCGCTACATCGCCGCGCGACTCAAGCGGGCCGAAGGCGACGTCTATGCCTCGCTCTATGTCATCATGCACCGCTCGGGCGGTGGACCGCTCAAGGACCGTGCACTGGCGCTTCTCGAAATCACCGAAGCCAAGCCAATGGAGGAACGGATGGTGGTGGTGGACTCGTCCGCCATGCAGCGTGATATCATCGCACAGGGACGTGTCGCGGTTCACGGCATCCTGTTCGACTTCGACAAAGACACCATGCGTTCCGATTCGAAACCGCAGATCGAAGAGATCGCCAAGCTCTTAAATGAGCAGCCCAATATGAAAGTGCTGATTGTCGGACATACCGATTCCAAGGGAGCGCTCGACTACAACCGCGACCTGTCGTATCGCCGCGCACGATCCATTGTTGAGACTCTTAGCCGCGACTATGGCGTCGTCGCGGCGCGTCTGACTCCACTTGGAGTCGGGATGGCTGCCCCGATGGCGACCAACCGCACCGAAGAAGGTCGTGCGCTGAACCGGCGGGTCGAGCTGGTAGACGCCACGAATTGAGGACAGAAAGCAGAAGCCATGCCTGATACCTCCTTCGACGTCGTCATCATTGGCTCCGGTCCGGGCGGTTACGTCACCGCGATCCGTGCCGCCCAGCTTGGATTCAAAACAGCAATCGTCGAGAAGCAACATCTCGGCGGCATCTGCCTGAACTGGGGCTGCATTCCGACAAAGGCGCTGCTGCGCTCCGCGGAAATCTATCACTACATGCAGCACGCCAAGGATTACGGCTTGTCGGCGGAGAAGGTCAGCTATGATCCGAAGGCTGTCGTGCAGCGCTCGCGCGGCGTGTCCAAGCGCCTTAATGAAGGCGTCGGCTTCCTGATGAAGAAGAACAAGATCACCGTGATCTGGGGCGATGCATCCATCGATGCGCCCGGAAGGATCACGGTGAAGGCCGGCAGCGCCGATGCCCCGAAGGGCGTGCTGGGTGCGGGCAGCTATCAGGCCAAGCACATCATCGTCGCGACCGGGGCGCGGCCGCGCGTGCTGCCGGGGCTGGAAGGCGACAAGAAGCTGGTCTGGACCTATTTCGAGGCGATGGTGCCCGATCGCGTGCCCAAGTCCCTGCTCGTCGTCGGCTCCGGCGCGATCGGCATCGAATTCGCCTCATTCTTCCGCACCATGGGGGCCGAGGTCACAGTTGTTGAGGTGCTGCCGCAGATCCTCCCCGTGGAGGATGCCGAGATCGCCGGCCTTGCCCGCAAGCAGTTCGAGAAGCAGGGCATCAAGATCATGACCGGCGCCAAGGTGACCAAGCTCGACAGGAAGGCGGACAGCGTCGTCGCCACCATTGACGCAGGCGATGGCAAGCCGGTTACCGCCGAGTTCGAGCGGGTGATTTCGGCGGTCGGCGTGGTCGGCAATATCGAAAATCTCGGATTGGAAAAGCTCGGCGTGAAAACTGATCGTGGCTGCATCGTGATCGACGGCTATGGCAGGACCAACGTACCTGGCATTTATGCGATCGGCGATGTCGCGGGACCGCCGATGCTGGCGCACAAGGCCGAGCATGAGGGGGTCATTTGCATCGAAACCATCAAGGGGCTGAAAACGCACCCAATGGACAAGCTGCTCATCCCGGGCTGCACATATTGTCACCCGCAAATCGCGTCTGTCGGCCTGACCGAAGCCAAGGCCAAGGAGGCGGGCAAGGACATCCGTGTCGGCCGCTTCCCGTTCGCAGGCAACGGCAAGGCCATAGCGCTAGGCGAGGATCAGGGGCTGGTGAAGGTCATCTTCGACAAGACGACTGGGCAATTGCTCGGCGCGCACATGGTCGGCGCGGAAGTCACCGAACTGATCCAGGGTTACGTGGTTGCGATGAACCTGGAGACGACCGAGCAGGAATTGATGCACACCATCTTCCCGCATCCGACGCTCTCGGAAATGATGAAGGAAGCGGTCCTCGACGCCTACGGGCGCGTGCTGAACATGTAAGAGCAATAGCGGGTTTGGACAGCAACCGCGCATGCTCGGATTTAGCCTGCTCGGACTACCGCAAAACTGGACATTGCTCGGTCAGAATCCGCGCGAGTTATTGATTGAGGGCACATACCGCGGAGCAACAGAGCCATGTTGCCCCGCGATATCGTTGTTGCCAGGTCGCAACACCAGCCGGTCATTTAACCCTACAAACAGGTGGCTCTTGCAGACGCCGCTATTTAGCCACACCCCTTCGTGAAGAATTTACCCGTCGGCTAAAAGGCTGGCGCTTTTGGTGGCTCGGACGTCCCGGAAGCGTCTTCAGAAAAAATGGCCGCTGGGAGGAGTGGGTTCGCGATGGACGTCGAGGCGGGCATCAAGGGCAGGCTGTCGAACCGTCACCTCGCGGAAGGTCAGACGTGCGTGCCCGGCCGTTCGGGTTCGTATGGCGCGCGATGGATCGTTTCGCTTAACCCTGCCGGGCTCGCGATCGTTGTTGGCCACGCCCGAATCTTACCGGCGGTCGGCCGGCCTTCTGACGTAAATTTGATTTGTGCCCGATGCCTTGACCGCGAGACCGAATGGCGGATCGGCGCGACTAATCCTACATCCGGCGAGCGCACAAAATACGCTCGGCAGTTTGGACAAATGTTTAGTGGTACCCTGACCTATTCGGGCGGGATGTTCGAGAAGTTGCGTTATGCGGATGGCTAGGAGCACAGCTTTTGCGTTGGCGTGGAGCGTGGCGTGCGTGAGCGCGTCGGCCTTTGCCTTCGATGGAACCGTGGCCGGACAGCAGGATGCCGCCGCGGCGCTTCCCGTAGCCACTGCGCCCCTCGCTGGTGGGGAGACGCTGAAAAAGGCGGTGGCCCCGAGCGCGTCGTTGACAGCCTTGCAGTATGCGGCCGAGGGTGGGCACCCGATTGCCCAGTGGCGGCTGGGGCGTATGTACGCCAACGGCGACGGCGTCACCCAGGATGATCTACGCGCTTTCCAGTACTTCAGCCGTATTGCCAATGCGCATGCCGAGGACAGCCCTTCGGCGCCGCAGGCCCCCGTTGTGGCCAATGCGTTTGTTGCGCTTGGACGCTATTACCTACAGGGGATTCCTAACTCGACCATCAAGCGCGACGCCGAGCGCGCGCGAGAGATGTTTTCCTATGCGGCCTCCTACTTCGGCAATGCCGATGCGCAATACGATCTGGCGCGGCTTTATCTGAAAGGGGTCGGAGCTCCTCACGATGTCAAGTACGGCGCCCGTTGGCTAGGCCTTGCGGCGCAAAAGGGCCAGCATCAGGCGCAGGCGATGCTCGGCAAGATGCTGTTTGTCGGCGATCAGTTACCCCGGCAGGCTGCGCGCGGGCTGATGTGGCTGACGCTGGCACGCGATGCCGCTCAGCCGGACGAGACCTGGATCACCGAGAGTTACAATAAGGCGATCGCGAAGGCTTCGGAAGACGACCGCGCCATGGCGCTGCAGATGCTGGAGCACTGGGTGCAGGGACGGCGGGACTAGCGCGGAAGTGCGGTAGCGGTCCGCCGTATAGCTCTGAAATCTCGAAAACAAAGACTGCGTCGCTAAGGCTGTCCGGCGGGGATCAGATCCAGATCGATCCAGACGGGAACATGGTCGGACGCCTTCTCCCAGCCGCGGACATGACGATCGATTCCTACTCCGCTGAGCCGGTCACTGGCTTGCGGCGACAGCAGCAGATGATCGATCCGCAATCCGTTGTTCTTCTGCCAGGCGCCGGCCTGATAATCCCAGAAGGTATATTCCCCCGCGGCATCCGACACCGCTCGTAACGCGTCGGTCAGGCCCAGCCCGAGCAACGTCTGAAACGCTTGCCGTGTTTGCGGGCGAAACAAGGCATCATCGACCCATGCGGAAGGGTTGTACACGTCACCCGCTGTAGGGATGACGTTAAAATCGCCCGCAAGTACGAAGGATTCTTCGCTTTTCAGTCGCTCTTTTGAATACTCAATAAGTCGCGATATCCATCTGAGTTTGTAAGGATATTTCTCGGTGTTCGGTGGATTTCCATTGGGCAAATAGAGACAGGCGATCCGGACGACCCCTTGCTTGAGTGAAACAACGCCTTCAAGGAATCGCGACTGCACGTCGTCGTCATCGCCGGCTAGCCGAGGCCGAGTTTCGTCGAACGGGAACTTCGATAGCAGCGCCACGCCATTAAAGGTCTTCTGACCGTGCGTCACCACATTGTAGCCGAGCGCCTCAATGGCTTCGCGCGGGAATTGTTCATCAACGCATTTGATTTCCTGGAGACAAGCGACATCGGGCGCGGTCTCCCGCAGCCAGGCGAGCAGGTGATCCAGGCGCTGCCGGACCGAATTGACGTTCCAGGTGGCTATGCGCATGAGACGGTTCCGCGTGCGATGACCGACATGATCGGGCAATCCCGCGCAAAGGTCTTCTTTCGGCGGAGGAGCGGGTCAATCCCGCGCATGACATGAAAGCCTAGATCGAAAAGCTCGTGCCGCAGCCGCAGGACGCGGTGGCGTTCGGATTGACCACCCGGAACGACGCTCCGATAAGATCGTCAACGAAATCAACTTCGGACCCGCTCAGGAACGGGACGGAGGCTGGATCGACGAGCACCACTGCGGAATCTCGCGCGATCACCAGATCATCGTCCGCTTTGGCCCGTTCGATGTCGAATTTGTATTGAAAGCCCGAGCAGCCGCCGCCTTCGACGCTGATGCGCAACATGGCGCCGTCACCCTCGGATTTCAGGATTTCCCCGATCCGCCGCGCCGCGCGCTCGCTGACGGTGATGTTGGTTTCTGTCATCCTGCGACTCCGTATGAGATGGCGGATATTGTCCAATATTTTGAATTACCCGCAAGCCATAGTTAAGTGCCCGGGCAACAGAATCAAACGATCGGAAGGGGGCAATTGGCGTGGCAGTCGGAATGGCAGCTCCCCGCGCGCCTTTTGCCAGCGAGCCCGACCGCAGCCGCGGTCGGTTGTATGACGAGCCGCCGAGCCGGACCCGCAGCGCGTTCCGGCGAGATTGCGACCGGGTGATCCATTCGACGGCGTTCCGGCGGCTGAAACACAAGACCCAGGTGTTCGTCTATCATGAGGGCGATCACTTCCGGACCCGGCTCACCCATACCCTCGAGGTGGCGCAGATCGCCCGCGCGCTGGCCCGGCAGCTCGGGCTCGATGAGGATCTGACGGAAGCGCTGGCGCTGGCGCATGATCTCGGCCATCCGCCGTTCGGCCACGCCGGCGAACGGGCGCTGGACCTCTGTCTCGGTCCGTATGGCGGTTTCGACCACAACGCGCAGACGCTGCGGATCGTAACCCTTTTGGAACACCGCTACCCGGATTTCGATGGCCTTAACCTCACCTGGGAAACGCTAGAGGGGATCGTCAAGCACAACGGTCCGCTGACGGATGCCGCGGGGAACGCCATTGGACGTTATCAGTGTCGCGGCGTTCCACTGGGTATCGTCGATTTCAACCGGACCTGCGATCTGGAGCTATGGAGCTTCGCCTCGCTCGAGGCGCAGGTTGCGGCCATTGCCGACGACATCGCCTATAACACCCATGACATCGACGATGGCTTGCGCGCCGGCTTGTTCGCTGTCGATGATCTGAAGGAAATGCCGTTAACTGACGGAATAATCGCCGATATCACACGCCGTCATCCGACGTTGGATCATGGCCGGCGCGGCGCCGAATTGGTGCGTGAGCTGATCTCCTATCTGATCATGGCCGTTTTGTCCGAGGCGGGCACGCGGCTTGCCGTTGCGCAGCCGCGGTCGGTCGATGACGTGCGGCGGCACTCTGCGCCGCTGCTTGCCTTTCCGACGGAGGCGGCGGAGGCCGAGACTCGGATCAAGGCGTTTCTCAAACAACGGATGTATCGCCATCCCCGCGTCGTGCGGGTGATGGATCAGGCCGAGACCATTGTTCGGGACCTGTTTGTGCGCTACCGCGACGATCCGGCGGCGCTGCCTGCCGAATGGCTGCCGGAGGATGGCGACAACCGCGAATTCGATGCCGAAAAGGCGCGCAGGGTCGGCAATTTCATCGCCGGGATGACCGACCGGTTCGCTATCAACGAGCACAGGCGCCTTTTTGACTCGACTCCGGAATTGCGTTAGGCGGCGCGTATTCCAGTTCCACTCAAATCGCAGAAATCATGACCAATTCCAGTCCATCGCAGCATCTTTTCGCGGATGTGCTTGCGCGCGTGCACAGGGCGTGCGCCGCGCTCGTGGAAGACGGCGCGCTGCCGGCCGGGCTTGATCTGTCGCGGATCGTGGTTGAGCCGCCGAAAGATGCCGCCCATGGTGACATGGCGACCAACGCTGCCATGGTGCTGGCGAAGGACGCCAAGGCCAAGCCGCGCGATCTTGCCGAACGGATCGTGACGAAACTGCGCGCCGATGACTTGATCGAAAACGCCGAGATCGCCGGTCCCGGTTTCATCAATCTGACCTTAAAGTTGCAAGTCTGGTCTAATGTACTGCGCGACCTGCTGCGCGAAGGCGAGGGCTATGGCCGTAGCGCGGCCGGTGCAGGTGAAAAGGTCAACGTCGAATACGTTTCCGCCAACCCAACCGGCCCCATGCATGTCGGACATTGCCGCGGTGCGGTGTTTGGCGACGCGCTGGCAAGCCTTTTGTCGTTCGCCGGCTATGACGTCACGCGCGAATACTACATCAACGATGCGGGCGCGCAGGTCGACGTGCTCGCGCGCTCGGCATTCCTGCGCTATCGCGAGGCACTCGGCGAAAACATCGGCGAAATTCCGGAAGGGCTTTACCCCGGCGACTATCTGAAGCCGGTCGGGCAGGCGCTTGCCGACGAGCACGGCGGCAAGCTGTTGAGGGCGCCGGAAGCCGAATGGCTTCCCATCGTGCGCGCCATCGCGATCGCCATGATGATGGACATGATCAAGGGCGATCTCGCCGCGCTGAACATACGGCACGAGATGTTCTTCTCGGAGCGCTCGCTGATTGAGGGCGGTATGGACCGAGTCGCCGCCACCATCGATTTTCTGCGACAGAAGGGCGACGTCTATGAGGGTCGATTGCCGCCGCCGAAGGGTGCTCCGGTAGAGGACTATGAGGATCGCGAGCAGACTCTGTTCCGCGCCACAGCCTACGGCGACGATGTCGATCGCCCGCTGAAAAAATCGGATGGCGGTTACACCTACTTCGCCTCCGATATCGCCTATCACAAGACGAAATTCGACCGCGGCTTCCTCAATATGGTCGATGTCTGGGGCGCCGATCACGGCGGCTACATCAAGCGCGTTCAGGCAGCGATCAAAGCCGTTACCGCAGGCAAGGCGACGCTCGACGTCAAGATCGTGCAGCTCGTCAAGCTGTTGCGCAACGGCGAGCCGGTGAAAATGTCAAAGCGCTCCGGCGATTTCGTCACTTTGCGCGACGTAGTCGATGAAGTCGGCTCCGACGCCGTGCGCTTCATGATGCTGTTCCGCAAGAACGATGCAGTGCTGGATTTCGACCTCGCCAAGGTGATCGAGCAGTCGAAGGACAACCCGGTGTTCTACGTACAGTACGGCCACGCTCGCGGCTTCTCGATCTTCCGCAACGCGCGGGAAGTGTTCCCGGACCTTCCTGAAACAGATGCGGCGCGGAGGGATTTCCTCGGGGCGGCGGCCATGGAACGGCTGTCTGATCCGGCGGAACTCGGATTGCTGCGGCGGCTGGCGCTTTATCCGCGAACCGTGGAAGCGGCGGCGGCGGCACACGAACCGCACCGGATCGCATTCTACCTGTATGATCTTGCAAGTGAATTTCACGCGCTTTGGACGAAAGGGCGCGATTTGCCTCATTTACGCTTCATTATCAATAATGATGCACAAATAACCAGGGCACGGTTGGCGCTGGTTCAGGGTGTTGTCGCTGTTCTGGCATCCGGACTTGCCGTTCTCGGCGTTCACGCGCCGACCGAGATGCGATAGTGGTTTAGCCATCATGAAGGGGATCGTGATGGGCTTGATTGGCAGCTGTTTCGTTTAGAACGAGCGAGTTGGCGCCTTTCCGAAAGGGACGCGACATCACAATGGCTCATCGATATCAGGACAGACCTTTCCCGGAGGACGATGATTACGGGCGCGACGATCGGGGCGCGACAACTCCCCCCGAGCCGGATCCGCTTGCGGAACTTGCGCGTCTGATTGGTCAGACTGATCCCTTCGGCGATGTCAAACGAGTAGCACCGGTGGCTCCGGTGGATGATCCCGTAGATCATTTTGAGCCGCAGCCCACCGCAGAGGATGAGGTTCCAGCCAGTCCGCCGCAGTGGATTCAGAGGCGAATGGCCCAACCTGATCCTTCGCCGGAGCAGTTCGAATCCCCGCCGCATCCGGTTCTGCGGCGCGCGGCGGTTTATCCCGACAATCAGCATCAGCCGCCTGAGCCAGAGTCATATTATCAGGCTGACCGTTATGACGACGTGCTGTACGGGAGGCGGCCGGACGAGCAGCCGGCGTATGCGTATGGGGATCATGTTCCACGCGACGCGTATGAAGGCCAGTTTCCGCGCGAGACCTATACGGAAGCGCCATTCGGCTACGAGAACGGTTATGAGGAAGTTGATCCGGCGCCCGGGCGTCGCGGCAAAATGGCAACCGTGGTCGCGGTTTTAGTGCTCGCCGTGGTCGGTACTGGTGCGGCGTATGCTTATCGCACCTTTGTTGGAAATGCCCCGAAAGGTGAGCCGCCGGTCATAAGGGCCAACACCGAACCGAACAAGATTGTGCCTCAGCAGGCCACTTCCGGGGATGCCGTTGGCAAGTTGCTTCAGGACCGAATGTCCTCGGAGAACGGTACCGAGCAGATGGTGTCTCGCGAAGAGCAGCCAGTCAACGTTAAGGATGCCGTTAACGCCGGCCCGCGTGTTGTATTCCCGCCGTTGAACCAGAACGGCCATCCGCCGTCCGCAGCAAGCGTGGCTCCGAACATCAAGCCTCCCGCGACGGCGGCAAACGGAACAGTTGCTGGCGATGAACCACACAGGGTCAGGACCCTGACGGTCCGTGGTGATCCGGCCGATCTAACGGCGGCGGCCGTTGCGCGGCCTGAGTCCTCCGAATCTCGGCATACGACTCCCACGGGTCCTGCATCCGGGGCAAATGCGCCTCAGTCGGTGTCACCACAGGCTGCCGAACCGCGCACCCGAATAGCTTCGACCAATCCGACCCAGCAGGCGCCGATCGTCGGCAGTACTGGGGGTTATTTGGTGCAGGTTTCCTCTCAGCGTAACGAGGCGGACGCGCGAGCGTCGTTCCGGCACCTGCAGGGTAAATTTCCGGTGCTGGGATCGCGCGCTCCTTTAATCAAACGCGCAGACCTTGGCGCCAAGGGTGTCTACTATCGTGCGATGGTCGGTCCGTTCGGTTCCTCCGAGGAGGCCTCGCGTTTCTGCGGAAGCCTCAAATCGGCCGGCGGACAGTGCGTCGTCCAAAGGAATTAACGGCCGATTCCTTGACCGTCGCGGCCGATGAAGGCTAATCGGCTGCCATGAGTTCGCGCGCATTCATCACGGGAGCGTCAGGCCTAAGTCTGACAACGGAGGAGCGCGAATTCCTGCGCGAACAGCGCCCGTGGGGGTTCATCCTGTTCAAAAGGAATGTAGACAATCCCCTGCAAGTCGCTCGTTTGGTTCAGGAGTTTAGAGAAACGGTCGAGGATAGCGATGCTCCTGTCCTGATAGACCAGGAAGGCGGCCGCGTGCAGCGGTTGGGACCGCCCCACTGGCCCGTCTATCCGGCAGGCGCGACGTTCGGCGTCCTCTATGACCGCGACCGCGACGCGGGGCTAAAGGCCGCACGGCTCAGCGCACAACTGATCGCGGCCGATCTCGCCGATCTCGGCATCACAGTCGACTGCCTGCCGCTGGCGGATGTTCCTGTACCCGGTGCGGATGCCGTCATCGGTGATCGCGCCTATGGCGCCGATCCTCACAAGGTTGCGACGATCGCGCGGGCCGTTACTGAGGGACTAGAGCAGGGTGGTGTTCTGCCGGTTCTCAAGCACATTCCGGGTCACGGTCGGGCGACCGCTGACACCCATCACCGGCTCCCGATTGTAGAGACCTTGAAGGACGATCTGGAGGCCTTTGATTTCGCTGCATTTCGTCCTCTCGCGGACCTGCCGATGGCGATGACCGCACATGTTGTGTTCAGTGCAATTGATGCCACCCAACCGGCCACGACATCTGCGACAATCATCGAACAGGTGATTCGCGGGACCATCGGGTTTCAGGGATTATTGATGAGTGATGACGTGTCCATGAACGCGTTGGCGGGATCGATCGCCCAGCGGACGAGGGCAATCGTTGCGGCTGGCTGCGACATAGTCCTGCACTGCAATGGCAATCTGGATGAGATGCGGCAGGTCGCCAGCGAAGCTCCGGAGCTATCGGGTTTGGCGCTGGACCGCGCCCGGCGAGCCCTGGCCAAGCGCAAGCCGCCGCAACCGTTCGACCGCGAAGCGGCGCGGGCGGAACTCGACGCGTTAACGGCAGCGGGGGCAGCGAGCGCATGAGCGCGGAAATTCTGTCGTTTGAAACAGGTCGGCCCACCGAGCCCGTCGTCATCGACGAGGTTGCGCTCGTGGTCGATGTCGAGGGTTATGAAGGCCCGCTTGACCTTTTGCTGGCGCTTGCCCGCCAGCAAAAGGTCGACCTGTCGAAAATTTCCATTCTGGCGCTTGCCGATCAGTATCTCGTTTTCATAGAGGCGGCCCGCAAGATTCGTCTCGAACTGGCCGCCGACTATCTGGTCATGGCGGCATGGCTAGCATTTCTGAAATCGCGCTTGCTGCTGCCGGAGCCCCCGACGCCGGATGGGCCCAGCGCCGGGGAGATGGCGACGGCGCTTGCCAATCGCCTGCGGCGTCTTGAGGCCATCCGGGAGGCGTCGAACCGCCTGATGAATCGTCAGCAGTTGGGGCGTGACATCTTTCCGCGAGGCAACCCGGAATCGATCGCTGAGATTCGCCATCCGAGATTCACCGCGACGCTGTTCGACCTGCTCTCCGCTTATGCCGTGCAACGGCAGCAGCGTGTATTGACGACCGTTCATATGGCTAAGCGAACGGTCTGGTCATTGAGCGAAGCACGAGCCTCGCTTGAGCGTCTGGTCGGTCTCTCCGGCGAGGATTGGGGATGCCTTGACCAATATCTGATGACCTTTGTTGTCGATCCGTCGCAGCGGGCTACCGTGTTCGCGTCGAGTTTTGCGTCTGCGCTCGAATTGGTGCGCGAGGGCGTCATGGATCTGAATCAAAAAGAGGCCTTCGCGCCGCTTTATTTTCGCAAGCGTGCGCGGCAGCCGGAACCCGATCCGATGGCGGGGCCGGACACCTCGGCGCAGTAAGTGAAGAAGGAGAGCGAGCATGGCAAGCCTGGCGGAAATGCGCGTGGAGCAGCTCGAGGAATTTGAGTCGGAACGGCCCGCAGCGCGTCCCGAGGAATTGCGGTTGCTGGAGGCGTTGCTGTTCGCTTCATCCGAGCCGCTGGATCAGGCCGCGCTGGCCAAGCGGATGCCCGACGGCGTCGACATCAAAATGGCCCTTGCCCAGTTGCAGGCGGACTACGCTTCGCGAGGCGTCAACCTGGTGCGCATCGCCAACAAGTGGACTTTCCGTACAGCGGGAGATCTGGCGTGGCTGATGACGCGGGAAAGCACGGAAACCCGGCGTCTGTCGCGCGCGGCGATCGAGGTGTTGGCGATCATTGCCTATCATCAGCCTGTGACACGCGCGGAGATTGAGGAAATTCGCGGCGTCGTCACCTCCAAGGGGACGCTCGACGTGCTGCTGGAGACCGGGTGGATCAAGCCGCGCGGCCGCCGCAAGACACCGGGCCGTCCGCTCACCTTCGGAACGACAGAGACGTTCCTGTCCCAGTTCAGCCTCGAAAATCTCGGCGACCTACCGGGCCTGGAAGAACTGAAGGGAACGGGGCTGCTGGATTCTCGTCTGCCGGGCGGGTTCAGTGTTCCCACACCTTCCGACGATCCGACTTTGCGGGACGATGAGGAGCCGCTTAAGGCGGGCGATCTCGAACTGGCGCTAGTTCCGCCTCTGGATCCTGAAAGCGATAGTTCGAGCAGCGGCGGCTCGGCGCAGTAGGGTCTAAGCCTAGCTTGGGCTAGAGGCTCTCCGCTGCTGATGGGATCGGTCGCGGGTTCGATGTTTTTTTGGTCTGACGCGTTTTAGCCGCGATATTTCGCGCGTGCTCCGCCGCCGCTTGCGTTGCCTGCTGGGCCTCCCGCACCGGCCGAACCCTCACCACCATAACCGTCACGCAGGTCGTCAGCGCGTGGTCAGGACCACCATTCCGCCATCTGATTCTGGTTGCCGTTATAGCCTATAAGTGTCTGAAAAAACGACGGGAAAAAACCGCCTTGCGGGGCTGCCGAAGGTGGTCTTCCGAGACTCGATAAGCTATATGAATCCAAGTAAAAACCGACCGGAATCCTTCTTTGTCAGACACCGACGACACCAAACCCGGGGAGCCGCCGGCGCCTTCGGGTATTCGGCCCGTTTCGATCCTCGATGAGATGAAACGCAGCTATCTCGATTACGCCATGAGCGTAATCGTGGCGCGGGCGCTGCCGGATGCGCGCGACGGTCTCAAGCCGGTTCACCGGCGAATTCTCTACGCGATGTACGAGAACGGTTTCGAGTGGAATAAGCCCTATCGCAAGTCGGCGCGCACCGTTGGCGACGTCATCGGTAAGTACCATCCTCACGGCGACCAGTCGGTCTACGACGCGCTGGTGCGCATGGCGCAGGGTTTCTCGATGCGCGTGCCGCTGATCGACGGGCAGGGCAATTTCGGCTCGGTGGACGGCGATATGGCGGCGGCCATGCGCTACACCGAATCCCGCCTTACCAAGATCGCGCAATCGCTGCTCGACGATATCGACAAGGACACCGTTGATTTCCAGCCCAACTACGACAACAGCGAGAAGGAACCCTCGGTCCTTCCGGCGAAGTTTCCAAACCTTTTGGTCAACGGCGCCGGCGGCATTGCCGTCGGCATGGCTACAAACATCCCGCCGCACAATCTCGGCGAAGTCATCGATGCCTGCGTGGCGCTGATCGACAATCCCGCGCTGGGGATCGATGACCTCATCAACATCATTCCGGGCCCGGATTTTCCAACCGGCGGCATTATCCTCGGGCGGCAAGGCATCCGCTCGGCTTATCACCTCGGCCGCGGCTCGATCGTGATGCGCGGCAAGGTGTCGATCGATACGATCCGCAAGGACCGCGAAGCGATCGTGATTTCGGAGATCCCGTATCAGGTCAACAAGGCCAGTATGGTCGAACGTATCGCCGAGCTGGTGCGCGAGAAGAGGATCGACGGTATTTCGGACTTGCGTGACGAATCCGATCGAGAGGGTTTCCGCGTCGTCGTCGAGTTGAAGCGCGACGCCGTTCCGGAAGTCGTGCTCAACCAGCTCTACAGGTTCACGCCGCTGCAAACCAACTTCGGCGCCAACATGGTGGCGCTGGATGCGGGTCGGCCGCAGCTCATGAATCTGAAAGACCTGCTGACGCTGTTCATCGCGTTCCGCGAACAGGTCGTTACCCGCCGAACCAAATTCTTGCTCAACAAGGCGCGCGACCGCGCCCATATCCTGGTTGGCCTGGCCATCGCCGTCGCCAATATCGACGAGATCATTCGTGTGATCCGGGAGTCTCCCGATCCAACCACGGCACGTGATACCCTGATGTCGCGCGACTGGCCGGCGAAGGACGTGGCGGCGATGATCACGCTGATCGACGATCCGCGCCACCGCATGTCGCCGGATGGCACCGCGCGGCTGTCGATGGAGCAGGCCAAGGCTATTCTCGATCTGCGCCTGCAACGCCTGACCGCGCTTGGCCGCGAGGAAATTTCTGACGAGCTCGACAAGCTCGCCATCGAGATTGCCGATTATCTGGAGATCCTGCGGTCGCGCGCCCGCGTACAGGCCATCATCAAGAGTGAGCTTGGCGCGGTGAAGTCCGAATTCGCCACTCCGCGCAGGACGATTATCGTCGAACAGGAAGGTGAGGTCGAAGACGAGGACCTGATCCAGCGCGAGGACATGGTCGTGACCGTCTCGCACGCGGGTTATGTCAAGCGGGTGCCGCTATCGGCCTATCGCGCTCAAAAGCGGGGCGGGAAGGGCCGCTCCGGAATGCAGACGAGGGATGAGGATTTCGTCAGCCGTTTGTTCGTGGCATCGACCCATACACCGGTGCTGTTCTTTTCGTCGCGCGGACAGGTCTACAAGGAAAAGGTCTGGCGGCTGCCGATGGCGGCCCCGAATGCGCGCGGCAAGGCGATGATCAACATCCTGCCGCTCGAACAGGGTGAGCGCATCACCACCATCATGCCGCTTCCTGAAGATGAATCGTCGTGGGCCGACCTGGATGTGATGTTCGCGACCACCAGCGGAACGGTCCGCCGCAACAAGCTCTCCGATTTCGTCGATGTCCGGCGCTCCGGCATTATCGCGATGAAGCTTGGTGAGGGCGAGTCGATCGTCGACGTCCAGATATGCACCGAGCGCGACGATGTGCTGCTGACCGCCGCAGGCGGTCAGTGCATTCGGTTTCCGGTCACCGACGTTCGCGTGTTCTCGGGCCGGACATCGATGGGCGTGCGCGGCATCGCGCTGGCTAAGGGCGACCGGGTTATCTCACTGTCGATACTGCATCACTTCGACGCCACGCCGGCCGAACGCGCCGCGTACCTCAAACAGTCCGGCGCGATCCGCCGCGCTGCAACCGGCGAGGATATCGAGCCCGAGGAGGCGACGCCCGAGGCTGACGAGGCCGCACATACCGATCTCTCGCTGCCCGAAGGGCGCTATGTGGAGATGGGCGCTGCCGAGCAGTTTGTGCTCACTGTCACCGCGCAGGGTTATGGCAAGCGATCGTCGTCGTTTGAATTCAGGGTTTCAGGACGTGGCGGCAAGGGTATCCGCGCGACCGATCCGACCAAACTCGGCGAGATCGGCCATCTCGTGGCGGGATTCCCGGTCGAAATGTCGGATCAGATCATGCTGGTGAGTGATGGCGGGCAATTGATCCGAGTGCCGGTGGAAGGCATCCGTATCACCAGCCGCGCTTCCAAGGGCGTTCGCGTGTTCAATACGGCGGATGATGAGCATGTGGTGTCGGTCGAACATATCCGCGAGGATGGCGAAAACGGCAACGGCGGATAGCGGGCTTCGTCCCTTTGCGCCAAATGCAAAGGCCGCTCACGTCATGCGGGCGGCCCCTCCTTAAGCGATCAAGGAACGGAATTAAATCCGGATCAGCGATGCTCTGGCGTGACGAGCCGAGCTTCACGAACTACCGTTTTGGAGCCGGCGGCGCGAAGGCAGGACGTTTCGAAATTCGGCCAGGCTCGCTGTGAGCAGGTCGTTCCAACCGGGTGGATGTCCAGCCGGTCCGCTTTGGCGAGCGGAACGGGCGTGCTGGCGGAAACCTGGGGAGCGAAACCGGGAAGAATGGTGAGGGCGGCTGCGATGAACGCCGCGACCGCGACTGCGGAAAGAGCTTTGATCATGACGGTCCCCTGTGATTTGAGCCTGTCCGTTTGTTTTGGCGGCCCGTTTTGTTGGGCGGATTGATAACCGGCCCTGGTTTCGCGATATCTTCGCCAGCCATGAAAAGCGGTTTCATCATACGAAGAATTGTTTCACCTGGTCTTTCGGACGAAACAGAATCCTGAAATCTGTAATGATTTCAGTTGTCCCCCCGACGTACGATAAGACGCGTACACCCCCGCAGCGGTTCGATCGGCGCCAAGAAATAAATATCGACGGAAGCCTCGAATATTGTGGAACCTGGGCTGCTTGCGGCCCCTGAACAGGCGCGCTAGAGGGGGTGATGCCACGCGTCGCGCTCTATCCGGGATCGTTCGATCCCGTTACCAACGGCCATCTCGACGTCGTCAGACACGCCGTCGTCCTATGTGACCGGCTGATCGTGGCTGTCGGCGTTCACCCCGGCAAGACGCCGCTGTTTTCGGCAGAAGAGCGTCTTTCGATGGCACGCTCGGTGTTCGAACCGATCGCGGTTGAAGCGGGCTGCGCCTTCGATTGCGCGACTTACGACGACCTCACAGTCGTAGCCGCGCATAAGGCCGGTGCCACGATTCTGGTTCGGGGCCTGCGCGATGGCACCGATCTCGACTATGAAATGCAGATCGCCGGCATGAACGAGACTATGGCCCCCGACGTGCATACGGTGTTCGTTCCGGCTTCGCCCGGCGTCCGCCCGATCACCGCCACACTGGTGCGCCAGATCGCAACGATGGGCGGCGATGTCTCAGCTTTCGTTCCGCAACTGGTCGCCTCGAAGCTCAAGACCAAATTCGCCGGTTGAATGAACCGATCTTCCTCTGATCCGGAGTTATCATGATTAGAATCCTTGGCCTCGTTGCCGCGCTGATGTTCGTGGTCCCCGCCCTTGCGCAGCCATTGCCGACCAGTCTCGACAAGCAGAACGCCATCGTGATCGACACCACGAAAGGCCAGATTGTCATCAAGCTGCGGACCGACATCGCGCCCAAACATGCCGAGCGCATCAAGCAGCTTGCTCGTGATGGCTTCTACAATAACGTTCCATTCCATCGCGTCATGGACGGCTTCATGGCGCAGACCGGCGACGGCAAAAATTTCAACGGTACCGGCGGCTCGAAGTATCCGAACCTCCAGGCCGAGTTCTCTACCGTTCCGTTCAAGCGCGGCGTGGTCGGCATGGCGCGCGCGGGAAGTAATGACTCGGCGAATTCGCAGTTCTTCATCTGCTTTGACGACGCGTCCTTCCTCAACAACAAATATACCGTGGTCGGCGATGTCGTCTCCGGCATGGATGTGGTGGACAAGTTGAAAAAGGCACCCGCCGGGTCGCGAAGCGGCACCGTCACCGATCCGGACAAGATGCTGAAGGTTCAGGTTGCCTCCGATATCAAGTGAGCGCAGCCCGTGCGCTGGCTAACCGTAATGGTTGCGATCTGCATCGTCGGCGTATCACCAGATACGATGGCGCAGGACGGCGGCGTGGCGAATCTGGCCGCCATGTCCGCGCGCTTGAAGGGATGCTGGCAGCCGCCCGCTTTGCCGCGCGACAGTGCCGGCATGGAGATCACCGTGCAGTTCACATTCAGGCGGGACGGCAGCTTGTTGGGTCGGCCGCGGATTACTTACGAGAGGCACGACGCAACGGACGGAGAGCGTATCCTCTACCGGACGGCCGTGATGGAAGCATTACAACGCTGCGCACCGATGCCATTTACCTCAGGCATGGGCGAAGCGATTGCGGGCCGTCCCCTGACCATCCGATTTGACGATCGACGAACCCCTCCCAAAGCAAGAGAAGAGAAGAGAGCATGGCTGAAAACGAAAACACTTTGATCCTCGAAACCACGCAGGGACCCGTGACTATCGAAATGCGTCCCGATCTCGCTCCCGGTCATGTTGCGCGGATCAAGGAGCTGGTTCGTGAAGGGTTCTACGATGGTATCGTATTCCATCGCGTTATTGATGGCTTCATGGCGCAGACCGGATGCCCGCAAGGCACAGGTATGGGCGGCTCAGGCCAAAAACTGAAGGCTGAGTTCAACAGGGAGCCCCATGTGCGTGGCACCGCATCCATGGCGCGAGCGCAAAGTCCGGATTCGGGTGACAGTCAGTTCTTCATCTGCTTCGACGATGCGTCTTTCCTGAACGGACAATATACCGTCTGGGGCAAAGTGATCGAAGGTATGGAGAACGTCGACAAGATCAAGCGCGGTGAGCCAGTGCAAAATCCCGACAAGATCGTGAAAGCCAGGATAGCGGCCGACGCTTGAGGCGATATTCCGACTCTTCAGACCGACGTGAAATGGCCGGATCCGTTCCGGCCATTGACGTTTCGGGCTAACGGGTTCAGTGACGAGTTACATCCGTCAGCTTGATAATTTCATGCGAACCGATCTCTTCGATTTCGAATTGCCGGCCGAGAGCATTGCGCTGCGTCCGGCGAACCCGCGTGATTCCGCGCGGATGCTCGTGGTACAGCCCGGGGCCGGTTTACGCGACCAACGGATAAGAGATCTTTCAGAATGGCTGCGGCCCGGTGACCAACTCGTCGTGAACGATACGCGTGTCATCGCCGCTCAATTGCATGGCCGCCGCATCGGTCGCGAGACTGAGCCGAGGATCGACGCCACGCTGATCAAGCGCCTCGACGGTTCTCGCTGGAGCGCATTGGTCAGGCCGGCCAAGAAGCTCATGACGGGAGACATCGTTCGCTTTGGCAACGAGGGACGGGTGTGCTTCCTCGGGCACCTCGATGCGCAGGTCGAAAGCAAAGGCGAGGAGGGCGAAGTGACGTTCGCCTTTTCGTTTCACGGACCCACGCTGGATCAGGCCATTGCTGATCTGGGCTCAACGCCGCTACCGCCATACATTGCATCAAAGCGCGCGCCCGACGACCGCGATGCTGCAGACTATCAGACGATGTTCGCAGCTCATGAGGGAGCCGTCGCTGCACCGACCGCGGGGCTGCATTTCACGCCGGCGATCGAAGCGGCGCTACGCGAACGCGACGTGGGCCTTCATCGGATCACCCTGCATGTCGGTGCCGGTACGTTTCTTCCGGTCAAAGCCGAAGACAGCGCTGGGCACCGTATGCATTCGGAATGGGGTACGATATCCGCCGAAACCGCGGCCGCGCTGAACGCGACGCGAGCGAGCGGTGGTCGGATCGTTGCCGTCGGAACGACATCGCTTCGGCTTTTGGAAAGCGCGGCAGGCGACGACGGTCAAATCGCGCCGTTTACCGGGGAGACCGCGATATTCATCACGCCGGGCTATCGCTTTCGCGCGGTCGATATCCTGATGACAAATTTTCATCTGCCGCGGTCGACGCTGTTTATGCTGGTCTCGGCCTTTAGCGGTCTTGAAACCATGAAACATGCCTATGCTCATGCGATCGCGGGGGGGTACCGGTTCTATTCCTATGGCGACGCCTGCTTGCTGTTTCCGGACAGGTCGGACGCATGAGCCTCGCCAACCATTTCGAAATTCTCGGACGCGACGGCAGCGCTCGCACCGGACTTCTCACCACAGCTCACGGCGCGGTGCGCACACCGGCGTTCATGCCGGTCGGGACACAAGGCGCCATGAAGGGCCTCCAATGGCAAGAGGTGCGCGACGCCGGGACCGATATCGTGCTCGGCAATACCTATCACCTGATGCTGCGGCCCGGAGCTGAGCGGATCGACGAACTCGGCGGCTTGCAAAAATTCACGACCTGGGGCGGGCCGATGTTGACGGATTCCGGCGGGTTCCAGGTGATGTCGCTGGCCCAGTTGCGAAAGGTGAAAGAGCAGGGCGTGACGTTTCGCTCTCATATCGACGGTACCGCGATCGAACTGACGCCTGAACGCGCCGTCGAGGTTCAGCGGCTGCTCGGCTCCGACATCGCGATGCAGCTCGACGAATGCGTTCGGCTCCCCGCCGAGCGTACCGACATTGAGCGCGCTATGCAGCTCTCGCTGCGCTGGGCCGAGCGCAGCAGGCGCGCTTTCGAGGGCGCCCCCGCCGCCAACATGCTGTTCGGCATCGTTCAAGGTGGGGACAGCTCCGACCTGCGGCGCACGAGCGCGTGCAGGCTGACCGAGATCGGCTTCCACGGCTACGCAATCGGCGGTCTCGCGGTCGGTGAACCGCAGGCCATCATGCTCGCGATGATCGAGGAAACCATGCCGTGGCTGCCGGTGGAACGGCCGCGCTATCTGATGGGTGTGGGGACGCCGGACGATTTGCTGGAAGCAGTCGCGCGCGGCATCGATATGTTTGATTGCGTCATGCCGACGCGGAACGGACGCCACGGCATGGCCTTCACCCGCTTCGGCCAGATCAATCTTCGCAACGCCCGTCACGCCGACGACCCGCGTCCACTCGACGAAGAGAGTTCATGGCCGGCATCGCGAAATTATTCGCGCGCCTATCTGCATCATCTGGTGCGATCCGGCGAAACGCTCGGCGCGATGCTACTCTCCGGGATCAACATCGCATATTATCAGAGTTTGATGCAGGCCATGCGTACGGCGATTAAAGGAGGAACCTTTCAGCAGTTTCGCGAGCTGACACGCGAAGGCTGGGCGCGCGGCGATATCGCCATGCGCTGATGTCTGACTGCATCGGAAAAGATCGTATCAATTGCAGGCGATGCGTTGGACGACATGCTTGGTTACGAAGCCGTAACCGCATGTGTCGCAGCTCCACAAGTGGCCGATGACGTTGTCGGGCAAGTATGCGGATGCTTCCGCTGCAATCATCGAGTCGGCGCAAACCGGGCACGTCGGAAGATCGCTTCCGCGAGGCGCGGAGTGCGGCAGGGCGGTCGACCGGATTTCAGCAATCGCTGGCATTCGTGACCTCCTTTTGGAAATTAATCAGTCTGGACTTTCCGGCACCGTACACGCATCGTTTGACGATGTCGCAACACAAATGCGTTTCTTTTACGAATTCCAGTCCTGCAAGAATCGGGCTTGGCGCAACGTATTGCTGCCAGACTTTAGCCCCCGACACGCTGGCTGATCGTGATGAGCATTGTTCAACTACTCGAGGACGCTGACATGGATACAAAATCAAAGGTTGATGCACCGCACCATGCCGGCCGTGGCCGTGTGTTCGACAGCATTGTCGATACGGTTGGAGACACCCCGATCGTCCGGCTGCGCAGGCTGCCACAACAGCATGGTGTGAATGCAATTATTCTGGCCAAACTGGAATACTTCAACCCAGCCACGAGCGTGAAAGATCGTATCGGCGCGGCAATGATCGTGGCAATGGAGAAAGCTGGCAAGATCGATGCCGACACGGTTCTGATCGAACCGACCTCGGGAAACACTGGCATAGCGCTGGCGTTCGTTGCGGCCTCGCGTGGCTACCGCCTGAAGCTGGTGATGCCAGAGTCAGTCTCGACGGAGCGCTGCAAGATGCTGGCCTTTCTGGGAGCGGAAATCGTTCTGACGCCGGCGGCAGAGGGTATGAAAGGATCAATCGCCATGGCCGAGGAACTGGTGCGCACGACTCCGCACGCCGTCATGCCGCAACAGTTCAAGAACCTCGCCAATCCGGAGATTCACCGGCTCACCACGGCCGAAGAGATATGGAACGATACCGGCGGGAACATTGATTGGGTCGTGGCTGGGGTCGGGACTGGCGGGACCATAACGGGGATTGGTCAGGCCCTGAAGCCCCGCAAGCCGTCCTTGCGCATCGTTGCAGTCGAACCCGAGGAGAGCGCGGTACTGTCGGGCGGACGGCATTCGCCGCACAAGATCCAGGGGATCGGCGCGGGTTTTGTCCCCCAAATCCTGGATCGTTCCGTCGTTGATGAGGTCGTGAAAGTCGATAGCGCCACGGCATTGGAAACCGCCCGTGCCTTGGCGCGTAGCGAAGGCATTCCAGGGGGGATTTCGTCCGGTGCAGCTGTTGCAGCGGCGCTTGCCATCGGCCGGAGGCCCGGCAGCGAAGGCAAAACCATTCTTGCCGTCGTCCCCTCGTTCTCCGAGCGATATCTCTCGACGGCGTTGTTCGAGGGAATCTGACCAGAGTCTTTCACCGCTTCACGGAACGGTGAAAGACTCGATCTTTTTCTGACGTGCTTTTCTTCTCGCAACCGAATTGCACTTCGTTCGGAAGCGCTATACCGAAGACTGCGCTGAGATCAGGAACGGGACAGCGAGATATTGGCCCCCCTGAACTGACCGTCCGAACTGATGACCACGTCCTGCCGGTTGCCGTTCGTCTTCATCTTGAGCTTTGCCGTAAATGCGGGAGCGCTGACGTCGACGTTAAACTGGCCATTACCGGCCCGTCCTTCGAGGGTTCCGCTAACATTGCGGCTGGTCTCGCGCCACTCTCCCGACAGAACGCCGTTACGAGCGAGCACATTGCTTCTGAGTTCGAATTTGTAACTGTCGCTGGCACATAGCAGCGTCTGATTGAGGCCCTGGGCATCGCCACTCACGGCATAGGTGGCCTTGCAGCGGATCTTTTCGGTTGAGCCATCCTCGAGCTGGATACTGCCACGTCCGGTCCAGACACCCGCCAAGCCTTCAAACGGCCCCGCTCCAGCGGAACTAGCGGATATCGACAGCATCACCACAGCGCCTAGCGCGCACGCGGCGGATAATCCTCGTGACATGATCCCCCCAAATCCCATTTGCATCATCCCATTATTACTGACGCGAAGCTTCCCAGCGCCCGCTACAAGGAACTCCTCCGGACGCTCCATTCCACTTCCCCGATCCAACATTACCGTTGAGCTGTCCGTTGGCGTAAGCGCCGCGGATGGATACCTTCACGTAACCTTGGTTTCCGACACTGCCGGTGATGTCAGCGCCTGCCGCCGAAACCTTACCGTCGGTAACGGTCAGAGGATATTGCGCCACCGGGTCGCAGGTGCCCGTTTTGGTGACGATTTTGACGTTCCAAAGCCCGTCATAAGTTTTTCCGGCAAGCGCCGGGGAAGCCAAGCCCGCAATCAGGCCACATGAAAAAAGAACAGCATGAATGCGAACATGACGCATGAACTAATTCCTCGATTTTCGTGATCGCCGCGTTATTCCGGCAGATTGTGTCCAAAATAGCGGCAGGGCGGATCGCGGCCGATAGCTTGAGGCCAGCGTCAGGTTCGCGCGCACGAAATAGTGTCTCGGCCGATATTGGCCAATCACTAATCAATTCAATATATTACCTCCGCGCATCAGTCGCGCACTTAAAGAAAACTCATGACCCGCCACTGTTGCTGTCCAGCAAAACCGTAACGAATCGGGCAGTTTATTGACCTTGAAACGCTCATACTCAGTTTCGGTGAGGAAGAATAGAGATCTTCAAAAGACGCCGTATCGAGGCTGGATATGACGATATACGGCTGCCGGCAAGCCAGAATTTCAGATGTTGTTCGTTGAGGATAGCGACATGCGGGCCCTATGTCTTCGACGATTGGCAACTAGAGGTTACCCACCGTGTTGCTTCAAAGGAGTTCAAAGGAGAGAATATATTCAATCCGACCGAAGCCTAAAGTCAGGACGTTTCTAGTCGGGAATGCTCAAGGCCTCGCATGAAGGATGACGCACAGAAGAGCCTCCTGCAGTGGCTGGCTCCCGAATTCGCAGCGAACGGTCTGCTGCGGGACGAACCTTGGGTTCAGGCCTGTGCACATGAAGCTGAGAACATGTTCGCGGTCAGGCCATTGGCGATCGCGGCTGTGACCATGGTTGTGGCCGAACCTTTCGCGATCGATTATCTGCGGCAAGCTCCGGTCCTCGTCGTCGCGGCGGCGCAGGGCATGGAGTGTTTTCGCCCAAGCGAACGAGAATTTATCCAGCAGGACTGGCAAGCGATTGTTCATGATCGCCCAAAATTGCGCGATCTCTTGAGGTATTATGGACTTATCCGGCCCTTACGCGCGCTAAAAGGGCAAGCGTTTCGTGCTGGTCCCACCGAATATCAGACCATTCAGAATTTGTGCGATATCCCGCCCTCACCACTGGCGCAGGCAATTCCATCCGCGATCCGCAAGCAGCACAACTGGTTGCGCGCGCTCGGGGAATGGTCCGAGGCAATGTGTCGTCGTGAGCAGAGTGCGAAGGCCCTCTTTGACTGGGCAGTGTGCGCGATGGGTGATCATACGGCGAGCACGGCGGGTGGTTCCCTGGATCAGGCGTCCGCTGTTGCGGATTATGCGGCATTTCATATCGGCCGGTTCAATCGGCGCTGGAGTTATGAACGCGCTTACCGAGCGGCGCTCGAGTGGCACGATGAGCTCGCGCAAGCCAGCAGCGAGAAGGCGTACCTTCTGACCCACAAGATCGGGTGGAACGAGGTCATCGACTATGGAGACCTGCCGCGCAGGAGAATCATTGATGGGTACGAAATTGTAGCGCTTCAGTCAGGCGCGGCGCTTCACGCCGAGGGCGCGGAAATGCATCATTGCGTTGCGAGCTACGCAGGAAATGTCATACGCGGCTTCAGCCGAATTTTCTCGGTGCGCGGAGACGGCCAGCGGCTTGCGACGTTCGAGGTCAGTAAGTCAGGCTTCCTGCTTGCGTCGGGCGAATTTCTTCAACTGCCTGCAAGAAAACGCTCGCCTTACAAGCTTATTCAGATCAAGGGACCGTACAATTCCGAGGTCTCCCAAGACGTTGAGAAGGCGATTCAGGCGTTTATCTCCAGCCTGAACCAAGCCGCCCCAACGGTCGGTTGAGCAGTTTTGTCCCAGGTTCAATAATCCCAGGTCCAATAATGATGACAAAAGGCCCGCCATCCACGCGTGAGGGAGGCGGGCCAGGTCGAGTGAAGTCGGACGGTACCCGGCCAAGGGACCGCCCGGATCGGGCAATGCACTGAGAGGCAGATGGTTCCTGAGATCGTGTACGATCTACTGCTGTCCCATCATCGACCAGATCGTCAGCATGACTAAGACGATCGCGATGAATTGCAGTACAACCCGGGTTTGCATCAGGTATTGCGAGCGCCACGGATTGCCGCCGCGCATCATGTTTACGAGGCCTAGCACCAGTACGGCCGCGACGGAAGCCAGCGCGATCGGGATCATAATTTGACTTAGGAATTCTGTCATGCCGGTAAAGTCTCACGCTGTTTGATCGATTTAATAAACTGTAAGAGAGGGAAGGGGTTCCGCAACCGGAACCTTCTCGCCCCGTCAAACGAAGTTCGAGTTTGGCGACGATTTATACGACGCGGAGCCCTGAATTGCGACAAGGCTGGCGCGCATTATCGCCGTCGCTCTTGTCCTCCAATCGTAACGGCGGCGCTTGGCGCGTCGAACGTCTCGCCAAGGAGCGAAGCCTCGGAACTATCGCGCTCGCGCTCGGTTGATGCTTCAAACGGAGCGATCAAAGGGAGCGATTGATGGCGAATATTAGCGGCGACGCGGAAAATGAAGGCGCACTCCGAAATGCATCCGATCAGGTCAAGCGCGCCACGCGAGACTTGGCTGCTAACTTAACGAAATCCGGCTCAGCCGCTTACGATCACGGCTCCGATCTCGTCGCCAGAAGCCCGGGGAGTGCTCTCCTAACGGCAGGGATTATTGGTTTTGCGCTGGGCGTGATCTTGACCAAGGGCTCTCAGACGCCCCGGAACAGTCTTCAACGATATTACGATCGCTACACTCGTTAGCCGGTCTCGAGGCTCGCACCTCCAGTAGGGGCGATTACGCGACTTGGGCACGGGTCGGTATGCGAGTCCGCCCCAATGTCTATAGTGGTGCTAAACCGGCGAGAGACGCTGCAATCCCTCATCTGGACAAGTGCCGGGTGAATGCCGCTACGGCTCCAGTTACTGGTGATCAGGCGGTGTTGATAGCCGCGATGAGGCCCATGGCTACGCTCGAACCAATCCCAGGCGAAAGCGAGAACAAACATGATGGTGCAGCCCACGGCGCACGGAACAAGGAACGGGCCTAAGTCCCTAGACTCGAAAGGCTGGTCATGAAATGGCCCAGCCCGAAAACGAAGGCGGATAGGATGACGGAGCAGACGATAATTCGGCTCATTCTCGGATCGGATGCGAGGTGATTTACTAGTATAGTACCCGTTCGGCCTTGGGTTCTCATAGGGCTAAGATACGCGGCCTCAGACGCCATCCACGACAGCCTCAAACAATTTCCTCCGCGGACAAAGCAAAAAGGGCCGGCACCTGATGCCGGCCCTTTTTGCTTTCAGAACCGCGAGGTTCGAGAGTAATCAGTATCCCGGGGCAAGCGGAGCGCCCATCGGAGCACCCCAGTTGAAGCGGTAGTTCAGACCGATCTTGATGGTGTGCTGGTCGTTGTGGAGGTTGCCCCGAACAAAACGCGGGCCCGGGCCCACGAAGTTCACAGTGCCGAGATCGTAGTACTGGTACTCGACCTTGCCCGACCAGTTCTGGGTGAACAGGTATTCGAAGCCGCCACCAAGGGTGTAGCCGTCACGGCCGCCGTTGCCGCCGAAGCCGTTGCTAAAGCGAGAGTCAGCCCAGCCGTAGCCGCCCTTGAAGTACAGCAAATTCGGACCCCAAGTGTAGCCGATTCGGCCGGTGACCGATCCGAGGCCACGGTTGGCGAAGGTACTGCTGGTATCGAGGAAACTGTAATTGGCTTCGATACCGAAGACCCAGTTCGGCGAGAACTGCGTGTCATAGCCGATCTGGCCGCCGCCCATGAACACGCCGTCGTTGTTGTTGACAGCACCGGGTAAGAAGATGCTGTTCGAGGAGTTACCGAAGGCACCGCCGATGTGACCGCCGATATAGAAGCCGGTCCAATTATAGATCGGAGCGGGCGGTAAGGGCGGTGCTTTGGTGTAGGGATGAGCTGCTAAATCAGCGGCGGACGCAGCCGACGCGCTGATCAGCACGGCTGCGGTCGCTAGAAGAATCTTCTTCATGAGGTAGCCTCAAAGCTGTAATCGATCGATACCGCTCAATATAACGGTAGGAGCTCGGGTGCGGCTGTAGCGTGTCTGCCACACACGGTTGAATTGTTGACGACCCGCTGCTGCAAAAAAAGCCGCGCCATCGTGGGCGGGACTAAGGATTCGATCTTGGACCGGACAGTTGCCAGCCTAGACAAACTGGCACAGATCAAGTCGCGCCATCTTAGAATAGGCGCTTGGATCTTGTCGTTGGCAGCCTTGAGCGGAATTGTTTTCCTAGCTTTGCGGTGGTGGTTTAGAACGTTCCCGCTGCCGAAAATGAGCGGTGGAATCGCGGGCTTGGTTGGTGAGCGCGGAGGGACTCGAACCCTCGACCCCATGATTAAAAGAAAGGTTTTCAATCCGTTTCCTATTTAATTTCAACGGCAGCGGTTGGCAATCTTCTGAGCCTAACGTGATCGAACGTGCCGCAGGGACGGGGGGTTTGCCAACCACTTAGCCGGGCTTTTTCTTTTGTCCCAACAAGTGAATGCGCTGACCTCAGCACGTTTTGTCTTGATCTCGCTGGACGGGGATACATGTGGACCCCGCTGCACCACAGAGCTTCCAAGAGAGATGGGTCCATCATTCCGAAAGCAGGCCGCACAGTACCGCTCCTTTGCCATCGCGACCGGTGTCGGGGAGGCTCTGGATGGGCCGGGTGAACGGGCTTGTCGATGGTTTCGGTCTAATCGCCTACCTCGCCTCCCTCGATGGCCGGCTCGAGGCGTAGCGCGCGTTGACCGTAGCCAGGCGCGCCGCTGGATCCAGAAAGCAACAGCTCGCTCGCCCGAGATCGGCGGCAGTCTGCATAGGAGGTCCCCATACTCGGCCCCTTGCGCTAGATGTCTTTGCGGCTAGAGCGGCTCTTTTCTACGAATTGGTAATGCTAGACCGAATTTAATATGTTGATGCTGCCATTTGTTTTACCACTAGGTATTGATAACGCCCGACTCACGAGCACTCTCTGATTTCCACCTCCGGTAGGCCGTGCGCCATGCATCATTCATCGCATGAGAATACTACCATAAAGGCTCGTAAATACTTTGAGGTTTCCCATGGCCGATCAGGGTCGTTGCGATAAGCTCACTTATTCACCGGTTTGAACGCGACTAAAGGCTGGGGCGATTGCACTTGCTGAGCACTTCAACCCATGCGACGAATCTGCTGCTTTCGCGTGCACGACTCGGTTCCCCAAACCGGCCGTAAGGGCGAAGGCGTCGGAGGATCGGGGGCAGAGTTCGTGCATAGGTTTGTGATGGCGGCCGCCTCGACGGTCTGGCGACTCGCCGGGCGGACGGCCAAGATGGCCTCCTTTCTCCGGAGGTCCATCTAGGTGCCGAGCTATCTGGAATTTTTCGCCGGCGGTGGAATGGTGCGGGCCGGCCTCGGTGGCCGGTGGAAGTGCCAATTCGCCAACGACTTCGACCCGCTCAAGGTCCGAGTCTACGCGGACAACTGGGGCAAAAGGGAAATCCTCGAAGGCGACATTCATCGGCTCGAGGCGGAGGATCTCGGCCGCCGCGTTGATTTGGCATGGGCCTCGTTCCCCTGTCAGGACCTGTCCGCGGCCGGCAACGGTCTAGGTATCGGCCAGGCCGAAAGAGCCAATCGGACGCGCTCCGGAACATTCTGGGCGTTCGTTGACCTCATGAAGCTACTGAAGTCCAACGGCCGGCTGCCGAGGATCGTCGTGCTCGAGAACGTCGTGGGTCTGCTGACTATCAACGGCGGCGAGGAATTCAAGGCGGTCATCGCGGCCTTGGGCAGGTTGGGGATGCGCGCCGGCGCGCTCGTGGTCGACGCGCGGCATTTCGTTCCCCAGTCGCGGCAGAGGGTCTTCATCGTCGCCGTTTCGAAGTCGGCGAAGGTGGTGGACGAACTGGTCCGCGACGGGCCGCATCCGATCTGGCATCCGGATCCGCTGGTGAAGGCCGTGGAGAAACTGTCTACGCAATGCCGCGAGCAGTGGATGTGGCTCAATCTGGGCACCGCTCCCGAATTGAAGAAAACGCTGAACAAGGTCGTGACGGACCGGCCGGCCGGCGTCGATTGGCACGAGCCCACGGAGACCCGCCGGCTGATCGGGATGATGTCCGACGTGCACAAGCAGAAGCTGTCCCTGGCCAAGAAGTCAGGCAAGCGCATCGTAGGGACCCTCTCTCTGCGGATGCGGCCGTCGAACGGCAGGACCGTGCAGCGGGCCGAAATCTGCTTCCGCGGCCTGGCGGGATGTCTCCGGACCCCTAAGGGAGGGGGCTCCAGGCCGCGCGTCATCGTCGTGAAGGGGGGCGATGTGCGGACGCGCCTTCTCTCGCCGGCGGAAGCGGCGTCGCTAATGGGACTCAAGCCCAGTTACCAACTGCCCGAGGCGTACGATTACGCGTTCAGGGTGATCGGCGATGGCGTCGCTGTGCCCGTTGTGTCGTTCCTGCGCGCGAAGCTTTTGAATCCGCTTCTGCGCTCGATGAAGAAGCGCCGCGTCGCAAGCGGACGCAAGCCGAGGCGGGCCGCGCGCGCATCCCAACCGCGCAACCTCCGCGACGGACCGGAGCTTCGCGTCTGAGATGCCCATCGATCTGCCCACCAGCCTATCCGATTGGGAAGAGGCGCTGACCCGGCGCTTTCTGACGGCGGCGGGCGAGGGCGTCGGTCCGATCAGATCCTTCGACATCAGTCCCGAAACGTTGGCTCTCACGGCCGGAGCGGATCCTTCGGCAGGCTTCCAGGCGGTCGCCGCATTCAAGAAGGCCCTGCTTGCGAACAGATTCGCGCTATACGCCGCGCTGGAGGACGGCGTCTTTAACAGGAAGCTCGCCGCGGACTGCCCCGGCTGCTTTGCTTATCTCACGCTAACGATTTTCGTCGATAGTCAGATGGACGGGGACGATGCGGAAGGTTCCGAGCAGTTCAGACCGAAGCTCGCCGCGTTCCTCGGCGGGAGCCGCAGCTTCTCCAAGCTGTCCGGTGTGGCGTCCATGTGGAAGTCGCTGCGCGATTGGCTGGCGCGTCAGGCGAAGGCCGGGAAGCCGTTCCGAAGACTCGTCCTTCCGGACGACGGCCGGGTCCAGATCGGCTACACGCTGCGCTTGTCGTTTCCGTCCCGCCGAGACCACACGTTCCTCGGCGACTTCTTCGACCAGCATCCGGGAATCACTGCCGATGAGCGCGCGATGCTCGGCGCGCTGCGCAATCTGGTCGACCGATCGAGCGCGTCGCCGGGACTGCACGACGCCTTCGACGAATTCCATGCGGCTTATCTCGGCGGACAGCGCACGCTTGCCGACCACCGGTTCTGGAAATTCGTGCTGTCGGTGGCCGAGGCGCGAAATCTCGATTTGCCCGCCGACGTTTCGCTCGAGATCTACCCCGACGAGGACGGACTGCTTCAATTCAAGATAGAGGTTGCCGGCGAATCCGACAGCAGGAGCGTGCACTGGACGCTGCAGTCGGCGGTGGAGGCAGTCGGCAATCTTGGCGCGTCGAACCTGCGGACGGTCGTGGAGGCTGGGTACGTGGTCTTCAAGCGCGTTGGCACCGCGCGCTGGTCCGCGGTGCCTCGTTTTTCCGACTGCCGCGGAGAGGTCAGGGTCGGGCTCTGTCGCCGTCTGACCGCCGCCGTCGGTTCGAAGCTTGGCAAGCTATGGTCCAGCGGCGATTGGAGCCTGACGATCGATCCCGTGTCGATCGCCAAGGTCGAGGACGCGCTGCGACGGATGCTCGCGAAAAGCGAGATGCCGCCCACCATCTCGGGCGTGACCCTGATCGGGGGAGTGCGGACCGATCGTCATTGGCTCGGACGGCGCACAGTGCTGCCGAAGATCGAGACGGACCTGGGACTTCCGACGATCGGCACCGAACGCGAAGCGAACGCCCAAGCGCCGGTGTGTGAAGAAATCGGGCCCAATCTGTATGCGATCAGGGCCCCCCGCCCGCTGACGGGCCTCTTCGAGCTAAGAGGCTCAGCGACGGCTGCGACGCGGCTTCAGTTCGTCGCGGACGCGTTCGTTCATGAGGCGCGCCCGCTGGCGAACGTCGTCAACCTGCCGGAGTGGAACGATACGGCAGAGTTGCGGTCGCGTGTCGCCGAGCCGCCCCAGAATTGGGACGATGTTCCGGAGCCGTTGGACGATCTTCTCGAAGCGATCTACGCGGGCGGCCGCGATGGATGGAACGAGTCCGATCTGATCCCCCTACTGGAGAGGGTTGTACCCGAAGAGATCAACCGCTGGGACTTCCTTCGCAGCCTGCAAGACGCCACCACGCTGACGCCATTTCTGCGCGCGCGATTCCGCGGCCGATCGTGGGTCCTGGGTCCGGTCGCTCTGATACCGCTGCGGTCCCGATCCCAGGATTTCGTCCTGATCGACGGATGCGTGCCGGCGTTGCTGCAGCGCGACTTCAAGCAGGCCGTGAAGGCGCTTGGCGGACGCGCATTCAGGCGAATGACGTCGCCTTGGAGTGTTCCGCTGATCGGCGCCGTGGGCGCGCCTATCGAGAAACTGAAAGAACGGCTGGACTGGCCGACGAATCGCGCGACGATGCCAGGCCGCCGCCCGGCGTCGTTCGACGACGCGCCGATGCGTCCGCTCAACGCCTACCGGCAGGAATACGCATCGTCCTGGGGCGCGGGCCGCTTCACTTCCGACGGATCACCGTCGCCTGTGCGGCTCACGCGCTGGGTTCATCTGGGCGAGCGCGACCACGACGTCTACGTCGTGGTCGGCCCCGGGCAGGAGCGGAGGTTTCTTTCCCGCTGCAGCGCGATCGTTCACGCGCACATGTCGGCGGGCATAGCGATGTACCGATTCGACGCCGATCGCCTTGTCCGGACGGGTCGGGACGGGTTTCTGCCTGACCAAATCTCGCATTGGCTCCGGTACGAGAATTTGGCCAACGCGGGGCCATTGCCTTCCAGCGGATATGGTTACGCCGCCCGACAGGGCCAGGCGGCAAGAATCGCGGCGTTGCTGCCGGGCGCTATTGACGCCGGCCTAACGCTGCGCGCCCCTTGGGACGTCGTCGCATCCGCCAGACGCAGCGGCTTCACCGAGCGGTTGGTATTCACGGACGGGCGCTTCGTTTCGGGAAGAACGCCGTTCAACTCGACGCAATGGAGTAGGGTATGAGCGTCAGCAATACTTTTGTGGTCGGCCAGTGCACACGCGCGCGCGACTCCGTATTCCTGAAGGCGCGGGCGCAATCGGTCGACGGATCGATGCGGGATCTCACGCATACGTCCCAGAACGAGTTTCCGCCGGACGGTGAGATCGAACTGCGCGGCGCACGCGCGACCTTGACGCAGGATGACTGGGCGATCGCGAAACCCGTTCTCGACGGACCGCCGCGGCGCCGGCGCTGGGTGTCGCAGACCGCGAGAAAGCTTCTGCCGTTCGACGACCTCAGCTGCCTCTCCAATCCCGAAGCGGCGCGTAGGCTTCTCGTCGAGACCGGCCTGCAGGACGGCTTCACCGGGGAAAAGATCTTCCGTACCGGCCCGCAGGAGATGATCGTGGTCACGATGACCAAGTCGGAGGATGGCCGGAGCCGCGCGACGTCGCCCGACATGGCGCGGCTGCCCCTCTACCGCTTCGATCCGGCCAAGGTCCTCGCTATCCCAATGCCCGGCGGTTCGATTTCGCTAATGGAGAAGAACCATCAGTCCCCGGAAGCCGGGGTCTCCAACTGGATCAGCGACGCTCAGTACGTCGAGCAGATCGTGCGGGGCGAGCTTGCGGCGGAGGACGGGGAGCAGCGGGCTAGGGCGGCGATAGCTGCGACCCTACTCTCGCATGCCGACAAGCTCGCCAGCCTGGTTTCCGGCGCGGGTGAGCCCGATCCGAAGATTGCCCGCGAGATCTTGAGATCGCGCCGGCTCGGCGAACTTCTGGCGTCGAGGCCCGCGCTGATCGCGGAGTTCATGAGCGCGCTGCGGCGCGACCCCGATGTTTCGGCGCGCATCGAGCAGGAGATATCACGGTTGACGATGGAGACCATCGAAACGAAGCGGTCCGAGCTTACCGCGGATTTGGCTGCTTCCCTCGAGGCGGAGTTCGCGAGCGTGAGGCGGGAGCGGGCCAGCAAGCTCGAAGCGGAGTTGACCGATCTCGAAACGTCGAGCCTGCAGGAGTTGCAGGCGAAGATCGACAGCCAGACGAACGCGGCGCTCTCGGCGATCGAGGTGAGGAAGGCGGGCCTCGAGAGGGCCGTGGCCGAACTGGAGAAGACGCGCGACACGCTGCATTCAAACAATCGTCTGAAGACCGAAGAGATCGACGCGCTGAATGCGGACGTCGGCAAACTGACATCGGATGTCGCCGATCGCAAAGCGGACCTCGACCGCCTCCTTCGCATGGAGCAGGTCCTGCAAACCGCCGGCGATCGATCAACAAAGCCCAAAAGGGCGCCGTCGTTCCCGCTTTCCAACCCCTCGCCGACAGCGACTCCGCTCTCCATCGGCGAGATTCCGACTTGGCTGAAGGCTTCATCGCTGCTGACGGACGTCGGAAGGCTTGGTGTCGCAAAGCTCGCCGCGCTGATCCTGAGCGGCGGCGTCCCGATCGTCGCCGGTCCTGAGGCCGACGACGTTATCGACGTGCTCTCTTCGATGCTCGCCGGAGGCGCTCTGACGATCTTCGATTGCGATCCGACCGTCATCAGTTACGATGACCTTTGGTGCCGACCGGGCAGCCCAACGCTGACCACGCTCGGTCTAGCCTTGGCGGACGTGCAGAACACAAGGAGCGTTCGTCTCTGCGCTGTCCGGTGCGCTGAGCTGTCGCCGTCCCAATTCTGGATCGAGACGCTGCGGCGCGCGGCAAAGCAACGTACGCTTCCGAAGGAATTCCTGCTCTGCGTCTCGCGCGGCGGCGAAGCAGAGGGCGAGGACTCGAACGACAGGTCGTTGTTTTGCGCCGAGGGATGGATCGAAAAAAATGCAGGTGTTCAGGCGCTGGCCTTGGTCGACGACGACGACTTCTGGCGTATCGCGGATGTCGCTGCGCTTCCGCTCGATCGCCCCGCGGCGCTGAGCGCGATCGGGACATCGAAAGCGCGTCTCTCGATCGCCGACACCCGCTGGTTGGCGCAATTCGTTCCTGTAGCAAAAGCGGTTCTTGCGGTCGAGGCCGGACCCTTCGTGAAGGAAGTTTTAGAGTCAGTTGCGGCCGGCACGAAGCCGGACTTGAGGCTGGTCGACAACCGAGGACCTTCGCGTGCTTGATCCCATCGGTGGCTTCGAGCGCATCAAGGACTTCTTCATCTCCTACGTTGAGACCGCGTTCCGGATCTCCAGCGAGGAGACGGCCGGACGCCGCCGCGCGCTTCTGGAGTCCGACGGTGCACTGGCGACGGTGCCGTTCCTCGAACCCGTTCTGCGGTACGAGCAGTACGAGGATCCGCTTGAGAAGCTGATCTCCGACGAACGGCTAAGCCACCTCTCGGAGGCCGGCCGTAAGGCATTCGTCGAACTGGCTTTGTCGGGCCTGTTTGACGGCGAATCGGCCGCCGGTTCGATCAAGCGAAAATCGATGTACAATCCGTACATCCACCAGGTCGAGATGCTATTCCGCGGGGCGAAGCGGGGGAAGCCGGGAATCGTCACTTCAGGAACGGGCTCGGGTAAGACTGAGAGCTTCATGCTTCCTGTCCTGGCGACGCTCGCGAACGAGGCGGTGAAGTGGCCTGCGCCTCAACCGGGTTTCCTTCAGGAGAGGTGGTGGGCAGGAGGCGACCCGTTCGTCCACATGCGCCGCAACGAGAGCCCGAAACGCCCCAAGGCGCTCCGCGCGATCATCCTCTATCCGATGAACGCCCTGGTCGACGACCAAATGGTCCGTCTGCGGCGGACGCTTAACTCGCACGAGGCGCGCGCCGTGATGGATGAGCACTTCTCGGGAAACCGCATCTTCTTCGGACAGTACACCAGTTCGACTCCCGTCACGGGCTACGAAATCCACCCGCGGCGATCCAAGGACAGGGGCGAAAAATCGCGCAGAGCGCGCAGAGGAGCTCTTCTTCGGGAGGAGATGCGCCGCTTCGAGAGCGACCAGGCCGCGGCGCGCCAGCACGACGCCGATGCGCGCCAGGCTGCTGCGGCGGCCGGCAAGAACGCGCCCGACCCGACCAGGTTCATCTTCCCGTCGGTGGACGGCGGCGAAATGGTGAGCCGGTGGGATATGCATCGGGCGCCGCCGGACGTCCTAGTCACCAACGCGTCGATGCTGGGAACGATGCTGTCGCGCGAGGTCGAAGACCGGATCTTCGAATCCACGCGCGAGTGGCTGGCGGGCGATCCCGACTCCTATCTCTTCCTGATCATCGACGAATTGCATCTCGTGCGCGGTTCGGCCGGCACTGAAGTGTCGTTCCTCATCAAGTCGCTGCTGCAGCGTCTGGGTCTCGACAAGCCCGAATTAATCCACAAGGTCAGGATACTTGCGTCGAGCGCATCGCTCCCGCTCGATCCGGAGAACGAAGCGCAAAGCCTGCGATATCTGCGCGACCTCTTCGCGCCCTATGGCACCAGCCAGAGCCCCGGCGATCCCGGCACCCTGGAGACGGCGTTCTGGCGCGACTGTGTCGTTCCGGGAAAGCCGCATCTCGACCGGATCGCGCTCGCCCAGCTGCCGATAGGACCGTTCGCGGACCTCGTCGCCGCCTCGGATCCGAAGAACGAAGGGCTTGTCAGGGACGTGCCGCGATCCAGACCCGTCGAGGCGGCGCTTGAGAAGATCGGCGCGGCGCTTGGCTTGAATCCGAAGGATTCCGAGTTTGTTCAGACGCTCTCGCGCCGCGCCGCCGAGATACTGACGAGCGCCTGCATCGATGGCGACAACGTGAGGGCGACCTCGATCGACCGGCTCGCGGCCGCCATTTTCGGAGACGCTGGCGCCACGCACGCGTTGAAAGGCCTGATGTTGGCTCGCGCGCTTCCGGAGAGCGAAGGCCACAAGGGGGCGACTCCGCAGGGCCTTCCGTCGTTCCGCTTTCACGGATTCATTCGCAACGTCGAAGGGCTGTTTGGCTCGGTCGATGTCGGGAACACCGAAATCAGGATCGGCGACCTTACGATCGAACGCGGCGTGTCCCACGGCAGGCCCATAGGCGACTCTGCCCGCGGCCGGCGCCTTTTCGAACTCCTGTATTGCGAGGCCTGCGGTGAGCTTCTTCTCGGCGGACAACGCGGATCGAGCGCCGGCAACACAAATGTGGTCGAGCTTCTTCCCTCGGCGGCGGACCTCGAGGCGATTCCTGAGAAGGCGAGCTCGGAATACTACGACAAGATGACCTGGGCGCAGTTCGCCGTCTTCTGGCCGAAGTCCGCCACCCCCCGGACATCCGAACGCGGCTACGATGTTTGGACGAAGGCGGCATTGGACCCGAGCACCGGAGCGGTCACCGAGCGCGACGACGTCCCGTCGGGCCACATCGGCGGCCACATTTATTTCCAGACCGACGCGGCGATAACCAACTCGCGCGGAAAGACCGACCGGTTAAGGATGGCACAACCCTTTTGCTGCCCGAAGTGCGGGACGGATTACTCGTTCCGGCCCAGAACCGGCCGAGCGAGCTCGCCGATCCGCGCGTTCCGGACCGGCGTCGGCAAGGCCTCGCAGATGGTCGCCACCGAGCTCTTCGAGCTTCTCCACGCGATCCGCGCCGAGCCGAAGAGCATCGTGTTCTCCGACAGCCGGCAGGACGCGGCCAACCAATCGCTGGAGATCGAGCGGCTACATCTGCGGGACCTGCGCCGTGAGATCTTGGTAACAGCAGCGCGCGAATGCCTCGCGGAAGCCCAGGCGAAGTACGTCAGCCAGGAGGAGAGGGAGCGGATACTCCGAGGGCTGAAGGACGACATGAAGGCTATGATGGCCCGCATGACGCAGTGGACGAAGATAGACGACGAGTTGAAGGGCATAGACCTCGGCTCGAAGAAAATCCGTCTCGACTATCTACTGCAGTACGGTAGCAGGGACCGCGCGCTGTCGCGGATCACCGCCGAATTCGTCGGTCTCGGCATCCATCCGTTCGACGAGGTCGGCAGGGCGAAATTCGACGACAAGCCGTGGTGGGACGCGTTCGGCCGATTGGCGGGAGTGGCCCAATTCTCTCCTCAGCTGCCGGCAGACCGGCAGCTGGACCTGGAGAGGAGGATTATGACCAACCAGTACGAACTGGTCGAAGACGTGATCTTCGCCAACACGTTCTTCGCGCTGGAGGAGACCGGTCTGGCTTATCCGTCGCTGTTCCAAAAGGCGAGCGACGAGACACGCAAACTAGACGCGTGGCTGCGTGTCTTCGCGAGCGCGTCCAGGGTGCGAGAAGGAAAATATTTCGACCGCAACAATTACATGACCTGGGACAGGCCGCAGGCCGTGCCGAAGAACAACCGGGTTCGCCGGTTTGGCGACAAGGTGTTCGGCTCGGGTCTAGACGACGGCCTGCAGCGGGTTCTCGACACTTTTGACGCGCAAGGCCATTCCGGCGGCGTCGTCGAGGTCGGCAAGCTGCATTTGCGCGTTACCGAGGCGGGCGACTCGTTCTGGAGATGCGAGTCCTGCGAGCGTGTCCATCTCCATCGCGGAGAGCAGATCTGCACCCGTTGCTATATGCCGCTGCCGGACAATCCGACTGGCGCGGTTGACGCCCTGTGGAGCGCGAACTTCCTCGGACGGCGCATCGTCCGGGGACACGACCAGGGCATCAAGCGCTTTCGCCTGAAGTGCGAGGAACTGAGCGGACAGACAGAGAATTTTTCTGACCGCCTTCGACGGTTCAAGGACATCTTCGTCGGCCAGTCCAACGAAGTCGGCCGCCTCGCGGAAGAGATCGATATGCTTTCGGTAACGACGACCATGGAGGTCGGCATCGACATCGGCTCGCTGCAGACGGTCTACCAGGCCAACATGCCGCCGCAGCGATTCAACTATCAGCAGCGCGTCGGCCGGGCGGGGCGCCGCGGCCGGGCGTTTTCGTTCGTGACGACCTTCTGCCGTGGCCGCAGCCACGACGCCTTCTATTTCCGCCACCCCCAGTCGATTACCGGCGACGCGCCGCCGCCGCCGTTCCTCGCCGTGGACCATGATCCGATACCTCTTAGGCTCCTCAGGAAGGTATGGCTGCGCGCCGCCTTCTCCATGGTGCGCGACGAATGCATCGAACGCGGCGACATCTATCCCGGTGACGACCTCGTGCCTCCGGACGTCCACGGCGAGTATGTGCCGACGGGCGAATTCTACGCCGCCGGGTCGCTTTGGCCCGATCGATTATTGGCGGCCCTGCAGCAGAGGCAGTACGTCCGCGACCGCTTCGTGCACTCCGCCATCCTGGATCCGGCGCAGCGCGCGCGTCTGCTGGCGGCGTCCGCGCCCAAGACGCTGCTCGACGAGATCATGGGCCGGAAGGATGCGGCGCCTCGCGACAACGCCGGCCTCGCGCAATTCCTGGCCGAGCAGGGTCTGCTGCCGATGTACGGAATGCCCACCCGCGTGCGCAACATGTACCTGGGAATGGTCAGGGAGGGCCGCGGCTCGGATGAGGAGTTGTCGTGGCTCTCCATGGACCGCGACCTCGAGATGGCCATTTTCGAATTCGCGCCGGGCAGCGTGCTCGTAAAGGACAAAGAGAAGCATAAGGCGGTCGGTTTCACGGGCAGCATGCTGGAACCGGAGCGGCGAGGCAAAAACATCATGGCGCACCCGCCGGTGACCAATTGGATCAGCGAGTATGGCTTCGTCGGCTGGTGCGCTGCCTGCGGCGCGGCCAAACACGAACGCGAACGGTCGGTCGGCACCGTGCAGTGCGACGATTGCCGGGCCGACATACTCCCCGAGCAATTCCGGCATTACATTTCACCCTCGGCTTTTCGGACCGACTTCCGTCCGGAAGACGGGGATCTCGAGGAGGTCGGCGTGATGTCGACCCGCACGGTGGCGACCGTCGCGCGCGAGGGCAAACCGCAGGACGTCGGAAGCATCCGGATCCACGCCGGTGCCGGCACGACGATCATGCAGTTGAACGACGGCCGCCCTGACGATCTCGGGGAGCAGCAGCTCTTCGAAGTTGACATCATGACTGATCAGGACGTCGCCGCTTTTCCGCGCGGCGTGCAGCTCGAGCAGCAGGCGATCGACACCAAGGTCTCGATCAAGGAGAGAAACAAGCGCCTTCAGAAGACCGCCGACGGGATCGGCCAGTTCGGCTTATTCGCGCGGAAGGCGACCGAAGCCGTGTTCGTGGAGGCCATCCGGTTCAACGATCGGCTGAACATCGATCTCGTCACCAAAAGCGGCGACCGCAGGCACATCGCGGCCCGTGCCGCGGCCATCAGCGCCACACATCTGCTGGTGCAGAAGGCCGCGCTCGAGCTGGACGTGGCGCCCGACGAGTTCGAGGCGCTCGAGCCGCGCCTGCGGCAGGGGCGGCCGATGCTGCAGATCGCCGACACGCTGATCAACGGCTCGGGGCTTTGCCGTCGGCTTTGCCAGCCTGGTGCCGACGGGCGTCCCGACATCGCCCGTCTCATGGACGAAGTTCTGACGGCGCGCGACGAATGGCCTCTCGTGGACTTCATGGACGCCGAGCACGAAGCGCAGTGCTCGACCTCATGCTACATGTGCATCCAGCAGTATCAGAACAGGCGTTATCATCCGCTTCTAGATTGGCGGCTCGGCCTCGCGTACCTGCGATCGATGACGAACCCCGCATTCCAGTGCGGCCTCGACGGCGACTTCGATTCCTATCCGGAGCTGAAGGGATGGCTCGAAAAGGCGCAGGCCCAGGCTGAAGCAGTTGCTTCGATGCGCCCGAAGTTCTGGCGGGCCGAACGGGTCGGGACCATGCGTTTGCCCTGTTTGGTCGAGACCGACGGAAAGCAGCGTGTCGTCCGGAGGCTGGTGGTGGTCCATCCGCTGTGGCGCGCCGACCACGCGCTTCTGAGCCGCCTGGGCGTCGAGGCTCTTGGAGTTCGCACGCTTCCGATCGACACCTTCGATCTCGAGCGGCGGCCTCTCCGCGCGTTGGAGATGGTCGAGGAGAGGAGGCCGGCACCTGCCTTCCAGGCCAACGGCGATTAGCGAAGGGGCATCGAAGCAAACAGGCGGCGAAGGATTCTGTCCAATTTGGCGGTATCCTTCGCCTGGCACTCCCAGATGACCGCGCATCGCCATCCGGACTTTTTCAGGAGCTTGACGGATTCCTGGTCCCGACGCATGTTTCGACGAAGTTTCTTCGTCCAATAATCGACATTGGTTCGGGGTATTCTCGCCCTTTCGCAGTTCCGGTGCGAATGCCAGAAGCAACCGTTCACGAACACCGCCGTTCGCCACCGGGGGAAAACGAGATCAGGTTTTCCGGGCAGATCGGCACAATGAAGTCGAAAACGGAGACCAAACGCATGCGCCGCTTTCCTCACGACCATTTCGAGGGTCGTGTTCTTCGATTTGACTTGAGCCATCGTCCAAGAGCGATGGCAAGCGTAGCTTTCTTTGGACTTGGGCTGCTTGCCGGTCCCTCTGTCAGCCCGTTTTGCACGGGCCCGGCCTGCGGCTCTGCGATGAACTGCCATTGGTCGTCCGTATGGCGCGCGGCGAGGGCGTTTTCGAGGCCGTCGAATATGGCTCGCCTTATCCGGCACGCTCCGCGGCAATGATAGCAGTCTGGATAATACGGGCGGGACGAACTGAATGCCGCAACTGCAAAACAGCGAACTAAAGACATTCATCGAAGACCATGAACTCGAACGTCTTGCCCTTGATGAGTGTTCACGCCGTATCCGCGCAAGTCCACGATCAGATCCCCGACCCCTGCTTCGTTACAAAGCAACAGTCGGCGCCTATCTGAGCCTTATACCGCGGCGAACCCCGGTGAAACTGACACCGATGGCAAGATATCTCCGATCTAACCTGTTCGAGGCCCGACCGGTCTTCTCTCAAGGCCTGGGGCATGAAGCTCGCAAAGCGCGCTTGGGTCGATCTCGACGACGTTAAGGCGGGCCAGCTCGTCCTGATATTCGGCACGCCGGCTCACGGCTGAGCAAGCCGGGCAGCGGACGAGATCGAGGCGCGCCATGGCGCTGCCCACATATAATTGGTAATTGGCTCAATCTGGCGTCGCTGGCGCGCTCTCGAGTTCCTGTTGACCAACCACGTTTCCGATCCATGGAAAAATATAAGCAGCTCCTTAAGCACGACGAGGCCACCGAAAGCCCATTTGCGCATCATGGCCGCCGGCATCGCGATCAGTCCGCGGCTGCTCGAGCTAACGATCATCGAGCACGAGAGCAACCGCAGCGGCATCCGGCACCGAACGTACCACCGAGCTCGTATGCTTGGGGTGGAACGATGTGGATGCGGAGGTCGCCGGATGTGGTTACGCCGGCGGCGGTGGTTACGCTAGCGGTGGCGTTTGACTGCAGCGACCCATTCGACAGACTTCGCACACTTCGGATGATTTTCAGCTGTCCCGCTGTTCGGGTTGCTTTCGCGAGAGCAGAGCGGCACCCGTCCATGCGAAAATTTATGACCGCGGCTCTCTCGGGCGTCAGAAACGGTGGTGTCGGTAACGGCAACCGCGTGAGCAACCGTGTCCATGGCGCTCCCGAGATGGGGCTGTACCCCTCGCGCAGAATTGCGGTATTATGGCGCAAACGCCAAAAGACATTTGAACGGCTCGGCCTAAGTCTCCGGCAAAGGAGACGACGATGCCAAGAGCCGAGATACTATCCAAGCAAGCCCTTCTGACCCTGACCCAACTTCACGCCGAGTTGGGCGGTAAGATCGAATCCAACCGCCAATCGGGCAATAAGCTCCGCGCTCAGATGGTTCAAGTCGAAGCCGTCATGAAGATGCTTGACCCAGACTTCAACGCGCGGGCGATCTCCGCCAAGCGCCGGAACACCGGCAATCCTTGGTTCAGGCGCGGCACTCTATATAGGAGCGCCATAGCCGTACTGCGACGGGCTGCGGAGCCTATGACGGCGCGGGAAATATCGGACGCGATGCTAGACGGAAAGTCGCCTGCGCCGACGCGTAAGCAGGAGGAAGCCGTACAGGCGGCTATTTTGTCGTCGCTGCGAAATCACGCGGGGAAAGGCGTCCAGCAGGTCAATGAAGGAGCGCCTGCAAAATGGCAGATTAGGCAAACGCCCGGATGACGTCATCCGCGTGGGACGCGCCTTTTTCATTCAGCGCCAGAATTTTGGGGCGCATAAGGTTAACTCGCACCTTTTGAAGGTCTTGCAAAAGTTGCATATCGCGCGGCGTTGCCTGGTCCGTCGCCAACTTTCGAATTAAAATCTCGATTTGGCGGACAATCTCCGCCTCTGGCGAGGTAGCCGGTTTCTCTGTCATGTCGTCGTCCTCGCGGTTAATCTTGATACACCCACAAAAATGTATGAGCGATTAACACGCTATTTGAGAGACAGTTCCTTGATTCAATTGGTTTTTTTGCCTGTTGACAATACTCTAGTGGTATTGGGGAGCTTAGTCGAATCATCTTTTGGTCAACCAGACTACCCATTGGTTCATCGTTACCGGCGCGCTGGCCCCGCCGCAGCTCGAACAGCCAAGGCTGCCATAGCGGCGATCGCTCTCACAGGTTCTGATGTAGATACGCCGTCCGCCGGTTCAATTGTGAAATGCCCTGGTAGGTCTGTAGTCACCACAACAACTCCCCAAGGAGTTTTACTTGAGCCTATACAAATCGGGATTGACGCCATTGAGCGGTATCGTTCGATGTCATATGGGCGGTTATTCGCAGCTAGATGGAAAACAGTACCTAACTCTGGCGCCGCCATATCGGGGATGATGATTTCGTTCCCCATGGAATAACAAACGCCAGCAACGCCGACGCCCTCCTGCCATAACCGCGCTTCTTCTATTTCGCACTCGATTTTGCGAGCGTGCGCAATGCAACGCAAATTGATCTTATCTGATTCTCCGCTTGCCTCCGCCATATAGACGCAAATTGTCCAAGTCTCTTCGATGCTAAAATCAAGCGCGACCAAGAGGGAATTACGGGCGGCGGCTAAACACGTTTGAATTATCTTAGCAGCGGCGACATCCGGAATATCCAGCGACTGCTCAATGCTCCCGCGCATTACATCCATTGAATTGTATAGCTCTAAACCTCTGTCGAGCTCCTTGCGAAGCACAGCTCTGTCGGCATTGAACCGTTCCATGCGACGTTCGCGCAACCGAGCTTCATCAATGGCCCTCCTTGCTACATCGAGCGTTGTGGCAATATCGGTTTCAGTCATTGCTACGAATACGCCGCCAATTGCAACCAAAACAGCTCCGGCAAATCCAGCGATGCTCCATGATGAAAATTCATGGTTCGCGTGGGCTAATTCTACTCCCTGACAAACTGCAGCTATGGTGGCTCCCCCCAAAACCAATCCAAGCTTTACAAACATTGAGGCGTTGAAATGCTTTTTTGCGAAACTCAGAAATTTGGCAGATAGTTCATTTGCAAGGTTCGATAAAACATCCACCTAAGGTGCCTCCAAAATCCTTTTTGTCTGATCTTGTGCAATATACAACGCCAGCAAATATTGAAACAGACAGTTACTGAGCGCGCCGCTGCCAGTACCCACTGAAATCCACCGACTTTCCACGGTTCATTGCCAGCGCGGCCAGTCGGCTCACCTGTTCGCCGTTTGACGTGCGCCGGTTATCTTCCCGCCATGAGCTTTCCTGGGCATAGCGGAGCAAATACGCGCCAGCGATATGGTGATGAATGCCGACCTCGGCGCGGCGCAGGCGAGAGAAGTATTCCTCAGCTTGGTTCGTGCAGGCGCCGTCAAGGCTATTCGCTTCTTGATGAGATGCTGAGAAGACTTTCCGCGATATTCGATGGCACGAAACCAACGGTGAGCCGGTCTGCCCGAATTGTGGCAGCCTCGACGCCTACGACTGCCGCCGCTTGAAGGGCGCACCCCGTTTCCGCTGCAAAGGCTGCGGAAAGGATTTCAGGATTACCAGCGGGACGCTGTTCGCCAGCCATAAGCTCCCGCTGCGCTGCTACCTCGCTGCCATCGCCATCTTCTGCAACGAGGTTAAGGGCAAGTCCGCGCTGGCCCTGAGCCGCGACCTCTGCATTTCACAAGTGCGCGTTCGTCCTGTTGCACAAGCTGCGCGAAGCGATGGCAGAGGAAATGAAGGGCCGTATTGTTGGCGGGGAAGGCAAAACTGCTGAGGTTGATGGCGGCTATTTCGGCGGCTACGTAAAGCCCGCCAATATGAAGGCCGATCGGCATGACCGTCGTTACACCCGCAACCAGAGCGGCAAGCGCAAGGTGGTCGTAATCGTCCGCGAGCGCGGCGGAAATTCGGTACCGGCTGTGTTCGGCAGCGAGAGCCGCGCCGCCTCGTTCATTAAAGCTCGCATCGCCAAGGGCACCGTCGTTCATGCCGACGAGGCCAGGTTCATGGGACGGCCTGCATGAACGCTTCGAAATGAAGCGTATCAACCAGGCTGTCCCCAGAACAACGAACAGCAATTTTGGATCGTTTGAATCCTCTCCAAGACAAGGGAAAAGTTCTCATCAACGCCCTAATGGGCGATGCCGAGGCCTTCCAATTCAGTGACCAAATTCTTTCAGTCCTAAGGGATGCTGGATATGCTGCGGAAGAGGTGCCCCAAGGCGATCGGTTACTATCACTGAATCGTACCGGCCTCTTTCTTTGGATGAAGGACGCCAAAAACCCACCTGAGCGAGCCAAGAATATCGCTACCGCTTTCAGACTTGTGGGAATTGAAATGTTGGGGGATTCGGTCGCCGACATAAACGACGCAGACACGGTGGTTCTGGTGGTTAGCTCGCACCCGTAATTCATAGCGCCGCACCATCTAGGTTCGGCGCGTCCCCCTCGCTTGTGGCGTTTGCGCCATAATACCGCAGAATTGCGATGATCTCTTCACAATGTTCTGTAGCTTGACGGGTGGCCCCGCGTCCTCAAGGACTTACCAGTCTCCGGTGGCGTGGAGGTCGGTCGTCACAATTGATGCCGCCTGACTCTTCTTGATTGGCAAGGTCGAAACGCACCGCAAGGGAATGGGAAGGCCCCTGCACAAGCTCAATGCACGCGCTGTCGCCCCTGGTCCGCGGTTAAGATCAAGAACGGTCGTTTGATATGCGTGTTTCATCGACCCATTCGAGAAGCGGGACGCACCATAGACGCCAACGCGCGGTGGCTCGTCTTATGGCGACGTTCGATATGGCGCTCACGCGGGCCCATCCTAAGCTTCCTGGTCACGATTATACCCGCCGTGTCTTGTTCGATAGCATCGCCCGAATTCATCACAAACTAGCCCTGCCAGTCTCGCTTATGCTGCGTCGCGTTCCCCCGAGGCCAGTCAAGTTGGGAGGCTTGGCAGACCATCGCATACAATGGGCACTGTTTCCGCACCATGACTACCTGGTGACCTGCCCAGAAATCCCTTAAAGGGACTCGAAAATTAGTGCGCCAAAGTCAAAAATATATGTTTAATATCAATGTTTTATTCGTCGCGTGCCCGTGTATTTTTCGGACTAAGCCTATAATTCAAATCCAGCGGCGAGTTGGCACTGAGAAAAGATCGCGCTGCTGTCGATCTCGGCAGCGACCGCGGGCGGGATAAGCCGGAACTCCAGCCTACTCTGTTTGGAAACTTCGCGAACAATCGCGTTGAATCGGCTAGCACACACCACCTGAGCGGTCGGCAGGGCCGTCGCACCAATTTCCTCTGCCGGCGGCCCGACCTCCTGACGACCATGGGATCTCGCCGAATCGCGAGCGCCGGCCTTTGCTGGCACCGTCGATCCCCCTCCGTCGGGACGGCCTGACGGCCGGTCACCTGGGCGATCGCAGTCGCGTGCTTCGTGCTGCTCCTGAAAACCAAAATCGGCGCCGCCTTGGTATCGCTAACTGTCTTCTCAATCGAGCCTCGCGATGTAACTGTAGGGAGCGCGCGAGTCCTTTTAGACTTCGAGGATAGGCCAAGCTCAGGAGGCGAACTTTCGCACGGGTTCGCCGCAGTTCGCGAGGATCAGCAAGGTTGCTCGGCGTTCGTTTATCGCTGCAAGGCCAGCTATGCATCGGCAGATAATGGAATCGTTTCAACGCGATAGAAGCGCAGTCCGGCTCCAGCCCGGATTGCCAACCATTTAGCCGGGCTTTCTCTTGCTCCCCAGCACGTGAATGCGCTGCGACTCCCAGCCGCTTTCGAGCAGCTTCATGGCGCTGCGCGCGAGCCGAAATTTACTAACTTCCTTTGAGTATCGATGCACCATCGCCGCAGACATCCCGACGATTGCAGAAACATGCTCTTCGGAACATCCGACCTCTAGGAGCATGTTCACCGCGTTTTTCCTGAGGCCGTGGAACACCCATCGGCGCTGGCGGAACAATGCCATTTCCGGCTTGTCGAGTTCGCGACCCCACGCGGTCTTGAATCCTTCGTACGACCAGGCGACGCCGTCGGCCCGCAGATGCAAGGCGATACTCGGACTGTCGCTATCCACCGGCGCCGCGTCGATTAGCGAGCGGTATTCAGAGTGGATTTGCACTGGCACGCGGTCGCTCGTCTTTTGGGCCACCAAGGGCATCTCGGTGGCGGCGGCGAGGGGGCGCCGCATTTTCAGGACATCGACCTTGCGCTGACCTGTGAACAATCCCGAATACACCGCGAGATGCAGATCGACCCGGGCGTGTTCAAAAAACAGTTCGAAGGCTTCTGGCGGCCAGGGCGAATATGTGCCGGCACTGTCCGGCGTCTCGGTGTGATCGACGGGATTGTCCGAGCGGTAACCACGTGGGATGCCCCAAGAAATCAGGCGCGACAATGTTGACCGGAAGACCCGGCCGGCGGCCGGCGTCTCGCGAAACGCCTTATCCAGCACTTTCTGAATTTCGAAGGCCTCAAGACTGGCCACAGGGTCATCGCCCCAAGCCTCTTCGATGGTATCTAGGTTGCGAGCGTATTGCTCCTGAGTGCTCTCAGCGATGCCTTGCCGCTCGTTACCTTCCGCGTCGAATTTTACTTGATAGGCGGCGCTTTCCCTGAACTCCAGGATCAGGGCGGAGAACGTTCGACGGATCCCCGCGGCGAGAGCGCGGCCCATGCCGTCGGCCTTGTCCACAGCCTTCCAGAAATCCTCAACGTTTTTCGGATCCGGCAAGGTGTGCCGACGGCCGGTGGCGTCGAGGAATGACCATTCCCACGTCGAGGCCAGCAGCGTGGCTTCGAGCTGAGATAGCTGCGCAAGGCGAGTCGTGAACTCCACGGACAATGGCGTGCCAAGCAACCGGACCCGCGGCCACTGTTTCGCGGTGCGGCGGAATTTCTCGAAATAATAGAAGGTTCGCCCGTTCGCCTTATGAACCGGACGAACATACTTAGGCAGGTCCACGGTGCCGCCTCCGCTCCTTGGCCTCAATGAACCGGTCCCCCATGCTGGCGGTAGCGCCTTGCGCTGATTCAGCCTGCGCGACGCGAGTGCCGTCGGTCAATCCGAACAATTGAGGCGTGCGTAATTTTCGCCACTGGTCGATGGCCTCCAGGCAGAAACAACCCGTGTCCGGATCGGCTTCTGGAAATCCTCTTGCCAAAAGCCGCGGCAAGAGCTGGTTGAATCGCTCGACTGTCAAATGGAGCCGACGTGCGGCTTTCTCGGGTGGCACATCGCCGGGATCCACCCTGAAGCGAACATCTGAGGGGGTTGGCGCAATCATGCCGCGCCCCCGCCAGTCCTAAAGCCGGACTGAAATGGCAGGCTGGGGTCCGGATTTTGAAACCGATCCCCACCTGTTTTCGGCAGCTCTTTGCCACCACACCACACCCCCCCACCCCATAAGGATGTGGGGTGGGGGTGTTCTTTGTGAGCCGGTTTCCTCACCGACCTCACCTCACCTGTGGGGGTGGTGGGGAAATCAAGCATTTGCCCACTCCCCAACGATGATAAAGGGACGGTCGTTGCCCCTGTCGTCTTTATCGACCTGCTTCTTGAGCGCCCCGGAAGCCAGCCAGACCTTTAGTAGGTGGCTTGCCTTGCGCTTATCCTTCGGCTTTTTCAAATCCAGCCGTAGCACCTCGGCAAGGGCATGACCTGCCCAATCCCGGGCTTGGGGGTGGGCCCTGTAGCAGCCCTTGGAGACGGCGGCTTGCACCGCCCGCAGGTCGCTGACGGTCACGTCCGCCATGAGGTCCGGCCACTGCCAAGGAACGACCACGCCGACGCTGTCCCCATATCCATCCTTCTGGTTGCCGATGTCGATACTTTTAAGGTGGTACCAGTCCGAAGTTTCAGCGGGCGGCGCGAGGTTGCCTTTGTCAACGAAGACCCTGAAGTAACTGCGGGGGACGTCTACGCCCGCAGTCTCGCCTTCCGCCTTCGACATGCGATTGAGGACCCTGACGCTTCGGCAGCCATCGGTTAGAGCTTTGCCCCCGCGCGCCGATTCCGCGGTCGTTTCGGCTTCACCCGCGGAGGATTTCCGGCTGTGGTGAACAAGTTCGATACTGCAATTCGCACTCTGCGCGACCCGTCCCCAAGCCTTGACGATACGGTCCATGGCACCGTTATCGTTTTCCGGGGCGTCGTGAGAGGAGACAAATGGATCGACGACGATATGATCGATGCCACGCGCCACGAGTTCGGCAACCAGGGCGTCAACAATGGGCTCCAAGATTGTGGTCCCAGATCGGTCGGTGAGCGTGATGACTAGCCGCTGATCCCGGCCGCTATCGACAAACAGGTAGCCCTCAATGTCACGAGGGCACAACGCAAAGTGCTGCGCAGTGGCTTGGACGTGCCGGACGATTTCTTCGTGCGGATCCTCCAAATTCCATAGCCAGACCCGAAGACGGCAGGCCGGCTGCACACCCAAAAGAGGCTTGCCCGAAACCATCGCCAGCGACTCGGTGACGATCAGGCTCGACTTTCCGACGCCACCCGGCGCGATAGTTGCGCTGACGAATTTCCGGATTAGGTGCCGGCCATAGATGAAATCGCGGCGCGGAATTGTTGCCGGATCTGTCCAGGCGTACGGAGTGGCCTTGATCGAGTTCCTGGCCACATTTGCCATTATGGCAGGGGTGTACACTGGAGTTTCAGCGACAATTTTTTCGAGAGCGCCAAGCGTGCCGTCGCGCTGTATCCAGTCCGTCACATCGCCTTTCGGCGGCAATTCCGGGAAGTGGATTACGCGGACACTTTTGGCAACCAGGACCGCCAGCGCAGCCTTCTTCTCGGCGTGGTCACATCCAGGCTGATCGTTGTCAGCGACAACGATCACATCGCGACCGCGGACATATTCTTCGCAACCGGAGGGAAGGCCGTCGCCAACCCCGCCAAAAGTGAAGGCGAGGGCGCCCCGCGAGCGAAGGGTGTCAGCGTCCTTTTCGCCTTCTGTCCAATAAAGGGCATTGTCTGATTGCGACGGATCGAACGGGTTACGATCGAACCCGTCCGACACGCCGACGAACGGCGCCTCCCTGTAGCCACTTGGTTTTCGAAGTTGCCAGCCCGTCACACCATCAGCGCACGTCACACGGTACCAATTGAGCGCGCCAGCATGGTTGCGGCGGATTATTTTAATGCGAACGCCGGTCGTACCCACTGTGTACACATGCCGGCGGGCCTCATCGTTGTGATGCGGCGGACCTTCCTCACCGGCCTTCTCGAAGCGTGGCTTTCCTTCATGGTCCGGCAACGTGCGAGCCGGAAAGCCGGCAGGATCCCGGAGAGTGTCCAGCGGGCTCATGACAGCAGAGATCGGCTTGGCCAGGGGCAGCGCATGGATTTTTGCCGTCCGCGGTGTGCGGCTGACGCCAAGAATATTGTCAACCGCCTTCGCGGCTTCCAGTAGAGTTACCCCATTGAGGTAACTGTAGAGATCGATCATGTCGCCACCGGACTCGCCGGTCGCAAAATCGCTCCAAACACCGCTGCGCAAGCTGATGCTAAAACTGCCGGCTTTCTTGTCGCCACGCGTGGGATTGACGGCAACCCACTCATCGCCTCGGCGATAGCCAGCTGGGAGCCAGCGGCGAATGAGGCTTTCGATTGAGCCCACTGATGCAGCTTTGATGGCGGCGAAGTCCAGACGCTGCCCTGCGCCATGGTTGCAGCCGTCGCGCTGGCTTTTTACTTCGAAGATGGGGGTCATGACGCCTCCGCTTCGTTGAGGGTGTCCACAACCCTCTGAACCTCGGCTAACAGCCCCGCAATGGCCGCGATCCGGTGCGCGCCAAACTCAAACGTTTGGCCAGTCCGGCGGGCTCCTGCTGCGGTGATTTTCCATCGGCTAAGCGCAACGGTTGGTTTTCCATTGCGCATCACGATTTCGGCGCGAAATCGCTGGTAAGCATTGAGGGGAAATTCGGACACCACAATATTGGCGTCCGTCGTTCGAGACGGCGGCTGTGAGTATGCCCGCGCGCTCGCATTGGCGTGCTGCTGCGTAGTCATAGGACCTCGACCGCGCTCAATGGCGCGTGAACGGTTCAGTTTCGGGTGAACAGCGATTGCTCGCCGCGCAGCGTCTCGTCGCTACGACACGAAACAGTCCGGTATCGTCGGTCTGACCACGAAGTCGCCCGGTTACGCCCGGCGGCAGCGGAACGCCCATCAAACGTGGCTGGCGGCAACCACAAGGCCACTATCGCGGGCCCTCACGTAACGCTCTTTTGGGTAGGCGGCACCCTGGACCAATTTCGCCGGCCCTGCGTGTCGCCCGAAGTCAGCCGGCGGCGCTGTGGACCCGTGCCGTTGGTCCCTACGGAAGTTTTCGATTCACCAACCTGTCGTAATCAGCCAGGGATGCCATGGGGCGCAACCCGAGGCGTGGCGGCAGCTGGGTTTCAAGTTCTTGGACGCGGGCTTCCAGGGACAGGATCGTGCCGTTAAGTTCTTCGATCTGCGTTTGCTGTGATTTGATGCGGTCACTTTGCTTGCGCGTCGTTTCCATCGCGCGATCACGCTCTTCCTCGGCGGCCTGCTTCGCCTTGCGTTCATTGAGCATCACCGAAACGGGAACCGATTTCGCTTCCGCTTTGTCCGCTGCTGCTGGCGCGGGGGCCGAATCTGGCAAATCACCTATCATAGATGGGATTATGCCGTACCTGTTATGTGCGCACAATAGCAGCCAGCAGCGTTCCCCGGTATTACACAGCTGCTTCAGGGATTGGCTGGTAAAGGCCGTCAAGCCATGAATACTTGCTCATTGGTAAGGAAGTCCTCCGCGCAGCTGCTTTTCTTGCCTCTAATTAAAAAAATTCACGCTATGTCGGTAAGGCCGCATCCGTGGCGATGTTGCTGATGCGAGCATCCTTGGCACCTGGGACACGCAGCTTTGCAGAGAGCGGGGGCGTTCCAAACCCGCGGCTCGTGCCAGAAGAACCCTCAGGATCCGCGCCCTTTTCGTAGCGGCATGGAGATCGCCACCGATCGCAGGAGGCGTCCGGACTACCGGGCCGGTCGACGAGGCGGCAGCGGAGGCCAATGCGGCCGCGCTGCCCGCGCCGGAGGCGAAGGGAGAAACACTCCGGCCTCGTCGTCCCGGAGCCTCGCCAATAAGCTGGTGACGGCCGGACGCACCGTCTCGGGGCTGTCTACCCCGGCCACGTCCAGCCGGAATACTCCAAGATGTCGCCCGCCAGGACGCCGCGTACCGGGAGCTGACGGAACTCCAGGAAGCAGGCTACGACCTACAGGGAGCGTGGGAAACCGTGCGGGAGCGGCATCTATTCCCGCTGGAAGCCGGCAGCCTGACAGAAATGATCCAGCGCGAAGCCCACGAGTGGCGCCCGAGCCCGCCGGCGACGGCAACAGAGACCCTGCACGCGGCGACGCGGAGCGGGCGAGGGAAATCGAAATCCCGCACCCGAGCGGATCGAAAACCAAGTAAAGAACGAGGAGCCGTCACACTCGGCGGCCACTCCTGCAACGCAGATCGCCGACAATTTTGTCATCGGCCACAAGGACGAGATCGGCGAGGGCGGCAAGCAGCAGAAGGTTTGCCAAAACCTCGCGGCCATCCGCCTGATCAAACAGCTTGCAGAGGAATACCCGTACAAGCGAGAAGCCGCAGTCCTGGTGGCAGCGGATCGCGGGCTAGGGCGGTCCTACCACTCTGACATTATTTTTTGGAACGGAGATTGCGTCGATCGGGGTGTAGCCAGTTACAAAACTCCCGCGAACGTCGCCGGATCAATTCCGTCAGCCTTAAGCCGATCGATGACGCTGCGCCGAACATACTCGGAAACGGTCATGAGATTTTTTGCGGCCGCGCGATTGATCGCGGGTGGCAATGAGGCAGGGCAACGAAAAAGCACGCGATCTGTGAAGCGCGCAGAATCGTCACTGGAGGATTTTTCGATGGCGAGGCCCATGGTGATCTCCGGACGCTAGGTCGAATCGTGCGGACCCTGGACCGCGGAGGGGCAAGACTTGCTGCTAGGGAATGGCCAGTGGCGCGCCAGTCAGCCAGTACCGACAATGTAAGATCATCGCCGAAGGATTTCAATTGCATTCATGGTCCACCCAAGTGGCCTCGCCTGGCTAGGCGAAGGTGACACGTAACCATCGTGGCAAGAAAGCGCGCCAGCCGGAACACGCCAACAATCGAGACCAAGCGCATCGCCGTTCATCCATCGTATCGGGGTAATGGGCCCTGTCGTCCAGGAGACGCGCATAGAGGGGTCGGACCCCATAGCCTTGATTGTAAAAGCACGGGCGGCGGCGGCGGTGCGCGATGGATCCAAACCCAGCATCAACATTCCGGCTGTCTTCAGAAATTTCACCATTTCCCGGAAGATCTCGGCACCCGCGATAGGATCTCCTCGCTTCCTCGTAAAACAAGGTGGGGACCTTGCCCCACGGTCGCTTCCCGAGGGTGCAACGCCATTTCGCCGGTCTTGCAGTGCTCGATCCGGATCTGGGTAGGACCGCTCTTGCCGCGGTAGCCATTCCAGCTGACATAGCCCCGCCAGCACTTTCTCCGGGTTGCAGCCATTCAAAGCAGATCACCGCGGCCGCTTGCGGCATCGAAATGCCCGACGTTCACCGCGCCCGACGAGGGTAGACATAATCGCGTGTCGCGGCCGGTTTTGTGGCCAAGCGCCGGCGTCTCATCGCCACGCCTTCCCCAGGGACAGACCTCCTTGTTGAACGGGCCGGGAGGCAACCGCCGTATCACTTCCCAGCATCGGCTGACCGCAGCCACCATCTCGGCGGTGCGCGGCCGCTCGTTCTTGCCTTTGCGGACCGACGTCGATCGCACCAGCTCGTAAAGCGCATCCGCCACCTCCGGCACGATCGCCATGATCGGCCGCGCGCCGATCTGGATCCCGAATTTACCTTTGAGGTCGCGGATCAGCGCGATGGTGTTTTCGTGGTCTGGCGCGGGGAGATAACCCCTCAAGCTGGAGCGCGTTACCACCCGTCCGCAAGCCGCTAGAATTGATGCGTCTCGACCGCTGGTCAACGAGAGTAGAACGGCGCGAGAACAGAAGTTTGCCAACCAACCACCTAATGTTGCCAACCACCTGCAGTCGCGCAGCGGGGCTGCGGTTGAAGAAGTGAGCGTTTGGTAGAGTTTACATGGTGAGCGCGGAGGGACTCGAACCCTCGACCCCATGATTAAAAGTCACGTGCTCTACCACCTGAGCTACGCGCTCACATGTCGCGCTGTGTAGGGGGCCAGTCCGCGCTGGTCAATAGCGCCCGTGCCTGCGCGGGATAATGCACAACACAATTAACCCATCCAAATCCGGGTCTTAGAGACAAAACTTTTCAGCAGCCTACAAACGGTGGATGCCGGCCGGATCAGGTTGTTTCGCGCTGAATCTCTGAGCCGACGGGCGACGACCCGCCTGTCGGCATTGGAGCCGGCCGCAGTCCGATCAATTCGGCGCTGCGGATACGGGCATTGCGCCAGAATGAAAACTGGTTGATGCGTGATGTCTCAAGGATGGCAATGGCGACCGCTGACAGGAACGGTAGGCTCTGGAGCATCAGCACGCCTGCAAAGATGTAGATTTCGGTGACTTCCTTGTGCTGGTTGGATGCGATCAGCACCGCGGCCCCGACCAACAAGAGAACGCCGATCACCGCCTCCCAGAATGCTTGAAACTCAATCGACATCCGCGACAGCCCGCCCTTCGAGGTCCGGGCGAAGGCAAGGTGCTCCGTGATAAGTCCCTGTGCGACCGCTCGCGATACGGTCCACTGCACTGACATGGCCGCTACCATCGCTCCCAACATCTGCGCAGTTTTTATCGGCACACGAAGGCGATACAGCGCCAGAAAATGGAGCAGAGACACAACGAACGCAGCAATGATTGGCAATGTCAGGATCTTGTCGGGGATGGCGATGTCGGCGAAGGCGACGATCGGCACCCAGATCAGGTTCAGGATCGCAACCACGACGCCGAGGCTTTCAGCGCCCAGCCAGTTGAGCCAGCCCAGGGTAAATTCGCGTTTCTGTTCTTGCGACAGGCGGCTCGCGCCCGGCAGAAAGCGACGCCAGTGCTTCTTGACGATCTGGAAGCCGCCATACGCCCAGCGATGCCGCTGCTTCTTGAAGGCTTCGTAGGTGTCCGGGAGCAGGCCGTAGCCGTAACGGGTGTTGGTGTAGTGCGTGACCCAGCCATGCTGGGCAATCGCGAGCCCGAGGTCAGTATCCTCGCAAATCGTGTCTCCGGCCCAGCCGCCGGCCATGTCCATCGCGGCACGGCGGATCAGACACATCGTGCCATGAACGATGATCGCGTTGGCTTCGTTGCGCTGGACCATGCCGATGTCGAAGAAGCCGGCATATTCTCCGTTCATGACGTAGTGCATCAACGAGCGGTCACCGTCGCGGTGATCCTGCGGCGCCTGAACGAGACCGACGCTGGAATCGTTGAAGGCCGGCACCAGATCCTTCAACCAGTCGGACTGCACCACATAGTCGGCATCGATGACGCCGATGATCTCGGCGTCAGCGGCGGTGCGCTCCATGGCGATGCGCAGCGCTCCCGCCTTGAAGCCCTCAACCTTTTCGGCGTTGATGAACTTGAATCGTTCACCAAGCGCGCGGCAGTGATCCTGGATGGGTTGCCAGAAGGCTGGGTCGGGTGTGTTGTTGATGATGACGACGCATTCGAAATTCGGATAGTCGAGGCGCGAGACTGCGTCGAGCGTCTGCTTAAGCATCTCGGGCGGCTCGAAATATGCGGGCACGTGAATCGAGACTTTGGGCAGCGGTGCGTCGGTGGCCGCCTGGACGGCCACCGCCTCCTTGGTAATCAACCGCCGCGGGCGCTCACCGAATGCCACTGTCGCGATCTCCTCGATGCGGGCCATCGCGATCAGGATCAGCGGTACAAGCAAAATCAACCCGAGCATTAGTGCGAAAGCCGAGCCCAAAACGAAGTAATGGCCGGTCCAGTAGGCGAAAACCGTCGCAACCCAGGCGCCGACTCCGTTGGCGGCTGCCGACAGCAGCACAGCCTGCATCACGGTGGGACGGACGAGTCGCAGAATGGGCAAGGACAGCAGGACGCCGATCAAAAGTGCGATGCCGGCAAGTTTCCAGTAGGCTTCATTGACGACAGGGCCGCTCCAGGAAAATTTCGGTTCGCGATCCGCGTTGAGGATGCCCCAGTACGGGCCGACGCCACCTTCGAAAAACTTCCAGGGCTGGTCGATGGCTTCGACAATGTTGTACTCCATGCCGATCGACTGGGCCTTGGCCACAAAATTGCGAAGCGTGGCCGCTTGCTGGAACGGCCCAGGATCGGCGTTCCTGAGATTGTATCCGGCGCTCGGCCAGCCGAACTCGGCGATTACGATCCGTTTGCCGGGAAAGGCGTCGCGCAGCTTTTGATAGATGATGAGAGCCTGATCAACGGCCTGCTTGCTCGAAAAGCCTTCCCAATAGGGCAGGATGTGTGCGGCGATGAAGTCGACCGACGATGCAAGTTCAGGATGCTCGAGCCAGATGTTCCAGATTTCACCTGTCGTAACCGGTATATTTACGGAACCTTTTACGTGCTGAATGAGCTTGATGAGATCTGAAACCTTTTGGTCACCTCGATAGATCGTTTCGTTGCCGACGACGATGCCATTGACGTTACCGTTGTGTTTGGCGAGATCGATGGCGGCGAGCATCTCGCGCTCGTTACGCTCGACAAACTTATCGATCCACGCGCCGACCATGACCTTGAGGCCGAATTCATTGGCAATGGGGGGCACAAGCTCCACGCCGCCGGTTGACGAATACAGGCGGATCGCGCGGGTCAGGGGCGCCAGCGCCTTCATGTCGGACCGGATTTTCTCGCCGGTAGGGATATTATCGACGTCCGGATGAGCGGTGCCTTCGAAGGGCGCGTAGGAGACGCTGCTCAGAACACCCTTGAAGTCGGGAGCCGGCTGCCTGTCCTGAAGAACTCCCCAGAGTGCAGCATGTGCAGCGGTCACAAGTACTAGAACGGCGACGACGGCGCGCATCGCGACTAAACCATGAGGGGCGTGCCTGCCAGAAACGCGGACCTGCCCCTAGGTCCGACCGACACATCAGCAGACATAATTCTGCGACATAATTTTACAACTGGTATGACGCCATGGCGTTTTGAGGGCGGTTCCGCGCTTTAGCCTCGAAAATCCAGTATCGTTCTTGGCGGTCGCAGCGGCAATTATTTCTTCGGCGCGGCGGGAGCTGGAGCCGGCTTCGGTGGAGGGGGAGTCGCGGGCGCGGGATTAGTTGCCGGGGAAGAAGCCTCAGCGCCAGGCTCGGACGGTTGTGCATCCGGATTGATCCAGCAGGTATGAACGCGGCCGCTCAGCGCATCGGGCGCCTTGGGGTCAATAGGTCCGAACCGGACCAGACAACGGAATGCCGCCTGGACGTGACCACCCGGGCATCCGAAGCGATCGTAGAGATCGAGATGACGGAAGGCCGTATCCAGGTCATCGCGCCACATCAGAAGAACTACGCGTCGGCCGAGCCAGACGCATTCCGGATTTCCTGCCGGACCATCAATGACGCGCGCGGCTTCGACGAATTCGTCGGTTTTGCGCTGACTGTCTTTGGCGCCGTCGGCTCCATTTGTCGCGCTCCCCGCGGCTGGCTTGTTTTGATCCTGAGCTCGAAGATCGCCGCTTTGCGCGATCGCTCCGCCGATGCTGAACAGCAAGGCGAAGCCGGAAACGGCAAGACCACGCAACAACGCTTTCTCAAACCCAAACAGCATTCGACGCATGAAAGTCCCCCGACTCTTGCCCGCCGCAACCGCGCAATCAGATGACGGGCAAATTGGTCCCCAATGCGGCGAGGCGCCCCGGTCGCTCCATCAGGATTCCCAAATGACGGAGATTTTGGATTTTGTCCAGCAGACGAGCGGCTTGACTGCATCGGGGTAACACGTGGCCTGAATGATTGTGGTCGGAAGGCGGCTGCTCTTGGCAGAAAGGCCCCGACAAGCTAATCGGACGACTCTTGCGGAGGATAGGGCCGATTTCATTTCGTACGCCACTGGCGCTTCTCATCATTTCGCTAGGTTTGATCGCGGCAGTGTGGTGGTGGCTCGCCGCGCCGATCCAGCTTGCGCGGGCTCCGATCGACCCGGCAGCGAAACTGGAATGCGTATCCTATGCACCGTTCCGGGGTCAGCAGACCCCACTGGTCGCCACAACCGAGATTGCGCCTGAGCAGATTGCTGAAGATCTTGCCCAATTGGCCAAGATCTCGAAGTGCGTCAGGACCTACTCGATCGAAAACGGCCTCGACCGGCTGCCCGCTCTTGCCAAGAAGGTTGACCTCAAGGTCATCCAGGGCATCTGGCTCGGCAATAACCGGCTGAAGAATCTCGCCCAAATCAACATCGCGATCCGTCTTGCGAAGGAGTATCCCGACGTCATCACCGCGATCGTGGTCGGCAACGAGGTTCTGCTGCGCGGGGAAATGACGGCCTCCGATCTGACAGCGAACATCCGGCTGGTGAAGTCACAGGTGACGGTGCCGGTGACCTATGCGGATGTCTGGGAATACTGGTTGCGCAACCGCGAGGTCTATGACGCTGTCGATTTCGTTACCATCCACATCCTGCCCTACTGGGAGGATTTTCCGATTCGCGCGCGTAACGCAGCCGCGCATATCGGCGCCATTCGAAAGCAAGTCGCCGCGGCCTTTCCCGCCAAGGAAATCCTGATCGGCGAAACCGGATGGCCGAGCGCCGGCCGGATGCGGGAGGGCGCGCTGCCCTCTCGGGCCAATCAAGCGCGTGTGGTGTCCGAAATTCTCGACATGGCGCAGCGCGAAAAATTTCGCGTCAACCTGATCGAGGCCTACGACCAGCCATGGAAACGCCAGCTTGAGGGCACGGTCGGCGGCAACTGGGGCTTGATCGAGGCCACCCGGCGTATGCTGAAATATCCAGCCGGCGAACCCGTCCGCAATTTCCCACTCTGGAAAATCCAGATGGCCACGGGAATGGGATTGTGTGTCCTTGTTTTCGCGGTCGCCATGTTGACGTTGCGGCGGAAGCCTTGGAAACCGCGGTGGATGTCCTGGATCGCGGTCGCGGTCTCGGCGACCTCGGCGGGAATCCTGCTCGGAGTTGCCGCAGACAAGCTGTGTCAAGAGAGTTACGGACTAGGCAACTCGCTGCGCTGGGGTCTGCTGCTGGCGGCGGGAGTCGTCTCTCCGTTACTGGGTGCGAACGCCCTGATGTCGGGACGCGCGCTGCCGACGTTCGTCGAATTGATCGGTCCCCGCCCGGGCCGCACCGGCTCGGTGCTGACGGTGATGCTGGGAATTACGCTGCTCGTAACCACCTTGATCGCGGCGGAGACGGCGCTTGGCTTCGTCTTCGATCCACGGTACCGGGATTTTCCCTTCGCTGCGCTGGCAATGGCCGTGGTGCCGTTCTGGGCGTTGGCATGGCTCAATCGTCCGCTCGTCGGCGTTCGACCCGTCGCGGAATCGGTTTTTGCCGGTCTACTGATGATTGCTGCGGTTTATGTCGGATTTAACGAAGGTCCGAAGAACTGGCAGTCGCTTTGGACCTGTCTGATGTACGCCGTGCTTGGGATTACGCTGTGGCGGGCGCGGGCCGCGCAAACCCCAGAATAAGCAGGCCGATTGCAAGACCCGAAAGGCCGACATTATAGAGTACGATTCCGACGCCGGCGGCGACGAGCCCCGCGGTCAACAGCACGATCGACGGCCGGATCACATGCAGCACTGCGACGACCAGCGCCGTAATGCCGAAGACATGGTTGCGAAACAGATACGTTGCGACGCTTCGGCCCCTGCACAGCATGGTTTGCAGGCCGGCGTCGCAAGCCAGTGATACCGTAGACAGCTCGATCGCAAGATAACGAAGATAGAGCGCGTAACCGACGCTCAAGAAGCCCACGATCAGCAGCCATTGCACCTGATAAGCCGTCAGTCGGAACGGATCTTTTTTCATCGCGTGAATATGATCCGGATCTGTGGACCCCACAACCCGAAATCCGGCCCTTTCCGGATGCATCAGTGTGAAACGGAAGCACCGAATGTCGACGGCTTTGGCGGCAGGGGCAAGGGCGGGGGTGGAGCCGGTGCTTCGACGCTTGTCGACTTCCGGCTATACCGATGTCGCGACGCGTGCGCTGCGTTCGGCCTTTTTGTTGCGAGGGCAATATCGTTGTCTTTGCTGTCTTCGAGAAGGCGCTGGCCGTCGAAAACGGCGGTATCGCAGGTTCTGCCGTTCTCGGATAGCACAGCGCAAATCCTCGCCGCGGCTGCCGCGTCGGCCAGCGGCCCGGCGACCAGGCGCATCTGCGTGCCGCTCCCGTTGTTGGTTTCCTTCAGCACGATGATCGGATGCAGCGGAGTCAGTTCTTTTGCCTCTAATTTCAGAAGGCCTTGCCAAAGCGCTCGCAAACCTTTGATCGAACTCGCGCTTCCGAGATTGACGCCGAAATCGGTGCGCGGCGCCGGAACGGGGCTAGGGTATGAATGTGGCTGCACGGCATGCGATCGTAGGAATGGAGGCAGCTACGATTTGCGCTTCCTTATGATCAAGGTTTCGCTCGGGTTCGGTTTCGGTCCCTCGGGTTGCCGTTTGATCTTGTCCGCGAGGCAGTGTTGCGGGCGGATCATGTGCGGCCGGCGCGGGCTGTGCTGCGGCTTCAGGCGCGATGGGTGTCGCAACCGCCGCGGATGACTCCTTTCCATGCGTGGTCGGCGTGAACGACGAACCTGCGGTGGGAGAGGGTGTTGGCTGAATGTTTGCGGACCTCGATGAAGCATCCGCGGGGGAGGGGGTGGCGACCAGGGGCTTCACCGCCGCCGCGGTGGTGGAAGCAACCGGTGCAGAGAGAGGCGCATCCGTAGAAGCATTTCTGGTTGTCGATGCGTCTAAACCCGATGAGTCCGGTTGTCTGGCTGGATCGGGCTCAATAGCCGGCGGCATGGAGGCCGTAATCGTTACGGCGTCGGTTCCTCGCGCCGCGTTCCGGCTAATGGAGCCGGTGACGGATTCGAATCCCTGTTCGAGCGCGGCGATACGGGCAAACAGCCGGTCGCGATCACCGTTCAATGTGTCGATAGCGGACGAAAGTCGTCTTATTTCCTTCTTGGCCGCTTCCGCAATCTCCAAATGTGACGATTGCTTTGCGAGATCGGTGGCGACGACTTGGTGGGGCCGGATACCCGCACCGGAATTGTAAGCCAGGAGAGCGACGATTACGGCCCCGACTGACCCGACGCCCCAGAATCCGAGCCGCAATAAAGCGCGGCGGTCGAATCCTTCCTCTTCGGCAAGAAAGCCGCCCGGCCAGCCACCGCTTTCGGTGGCCTGCACGCCTTCGGCTAAACCATTCTGATTCTTCGCCATAACGATGACGCCGGGCCCCCGCTCCGAATCATGTCCGGATGTTAACAGGAAACCTGCTCGATCTCAGGGAGGTTGGCGGTTTTCACTTTCGACAAAAAAAGCTTAATGACGGCGACGTTTGATGCGCTAACCACGAGAACGAACACTCAAAGCCTTCTGCAACAGCTTAGGCTGGCTCACCCACCTAAAAACGTCTGTTGTTTGGAAACGGTATTTTCCAGCGGTGGCTCACCGCGCCGGGAGTGTCCTTCCCTTGTTAGGACCGCCGAGCAGCGGGCAGGGCGTCGTTGCTCCAAAATCGAAGCACCACCGCAACGCGCGTCAGGCCGCCCCCTGCGCGTTAGGCGCGCGCTCAGGACGATGGCAGAGGCCATCGAACGGATTCCCGTTCCTATAACCAAAAGGAGGCAAGACGACTGACGGCCGGCACGCGCCGCCCGGCAAGCTCGCGGCGTTAATTTTACATCATCGAATCGCAAAGGATTGAAAATGACCGACCTCGACCTCGACATCGTCAAAGACCTTGACCCGAAAATAGTACTCGCAAATTACGCCGAATCACTCGCGACCAGTTTGGAAGGGACCGAGGGAGTCATTCTCGGGCCGACCGACACAGAGGTCATTGTTATGGCGCTTCGCCATACCGCAGCAAGCATCTGATGTTTGGCTCAGGAGGCTTGATCAACCCCCCAAACCCCGCCACTCGGCGGGGTTTTTTGTAACATCTCTGTAGCAAATGCGAGAAACCGCTGCGGTGCAGGCATTTCTTGCGTGTCGATTTGGGGATACCAAAACAGACTCTTAAGCCCCATCGCAACCCGTCATAGTAGGTCGCATCAGGTCATTCTGAGTCGGAGCTACACTAATGAACGACATTCTTCTCACCGAAGCCGAGACGGCGAATTTTCTGGGCAAGTCTATTGTCACGCTGGGTCGCTGGCGTCGCCAGGGTTATGGACCGAAGGCTGTCCGTGTGGGGCGCTCGCCGCGTTACACGCGCCAGAGCCTGGCGGAATTTATGAACGCCAGCGCCATCCAACCCGGCGGCAGGTCCGCTGCATAATGCAAAAACCCGCACGCTGGCGGCGGCGGGCTCTTTGCATCAACGAGTAGATAGGAACACGCAACATGTATATCGAAAATAAGAAAACTGCAACGCAATCCGACAGCCCGTTTCCCGCGCATCTTCCGTTCCGTCTGACTCTGGAACGATCGCCGGAGTTTCGCCCTGACTATTTCACGTTCACTATCGCCACCGACGACCCGGAAATTTCCGCGACCGGAGACAAGTGGGACGCGTTCTCCGATCTGCGTTTTGAACCCGGCACGTGTCTGCTGATGCTCACCGATCCAAACCGCCTTAGCGGAAAGGGAAACCTTCGGCTGACGGCAAATCCGGATTGGTGGGGACGGCATAAGATGTCGGACGCCGAACTTTGGCGGCTGGCGATGAGGGTGATTGAGCCGGAAGTGAGTGCCTGTCAATGAATGCCACCGAATTTGAAGAGTGCGCGCGCGCATTGATTGAGCGTGGATTTAGTCCACTGCCTCTCAGGCCGGCGATTCAGGCCGAAGCGTGATGACAACCGACCTCGCCCCCATCAGAGCCGCGCTGTCGACCAGCATGAGCGATCTTGCGCACGTCCTTTTTGGTGAGCCGAACCGGCGTATGTCAAACCGCCGCGAATTGCGGTTCGGCAGGAAAGGAAGTCTCGCCGTCGTGATTGCCGGACCGAAAGCCGGCTCATGGTGTGACCACGAAACCAACAAAGGCGGCGGGCCGCTTGACCTGATCATGGTTGCGCGCGAATGCAGCTTCCGTGACGCGTTGGACACGGCGCGTGACTTCCTGGGCGGCTCGATGCCGGAAGCGTCTCCAGCGCCAGAGATCGTTCTGCGAGCCACCGATGACGACGACGAAGAGATTCGCATCGCGCGTGCAATGTCGTACTGGAATCGATCGCACGACCCGCGCGGAACGGTCGTCGAGACATATCTCGCATCGCGCTGCATCGTGCTGCCGGAAGGCGTCGCCGGTGAGGTTATCCGCTTTTGCCCAGGCCCGCGCTCAATGGTGGCGCTGCTGCGCGACATTCACACTAGCGAGCCCTGCGGTATTCATCGGACGTTTCTGAACGCTAACGGCACGAAGATCGAAAAAAAGATGCTCGGGCGCGCGAAGGGTGCCGCGATCAAGCTGAGCCCGGACGAGGATGTGACCCACGGCCTGCACATCGGTGAAGGCATCGAGTCCACCCTATCATTCATGATGGCTGGTTACGCGCCAGCCTGGGCGCTCGGAAGCGCCGGCTCCATCGAAGCGTTCCCGGTTCTGCCGGGAATCGAAACACTGACAATCTTCACTGAGAACGACCGGGCGAGTGAGCGCGCCGCGAACGTGTGCGCCGACCGCTGGCTCGAAGCTGACCGCGAGATGACATTCGCTACGCCGCAGCACGGCGACGGCAACGATATTCTGAAGGAAGTAGCGGCATGAACCCCGACAATCTGAAACAGGCCTTCGACTCGAAGGTCAGGCTCAAGACGATTTCTCGCAAGCCCAAGGTGGACGAGCGCACGAAGGTCAGCCCGGCCGAACCGGTGCTGGCCGAAGGCGCTGTTCACTGGCACGAGACGAAGGTGATGTATATCGACGACGTCATTGGTCGGGGGCTCGTTGCGCATCTTAACAAGGGCGCAGGCGTGACGTGGTCGAATTTCGTTGACGCACCCGATCTGTCCGACCTGACGAGCCCTCCCGGCCTGGTCGGCGAGATCATGGATTGGATCGTTGACTCGTCGTCGTATCCGTCGCGAGCGCTTGCGCTTGGGCCTGCGCTATGCGCGGTCGCCACCCTCGCCGGAAGGGCCTTCGAGACGCCGAGTTACGCGCGCACCAACCTTTACATCGTCGGGCTGGCGCAGTCTGGATTCGGCAAGGATTACGCGCGAAAGTGCGTCAAGCGCCTGATGAGTGAGGCTGGACTAGGCCGCCTCAACGGCCCGTCGCGGTTTGCTTCGGCGTCCGGGCTTAGGCAGTCTCTAGCAGCGTCCCCGTCGTTCATGAGTATCCAGGACGAGTTCGGCGGATTCCTCGCAAAGCTACAGGACCAGCGATTCGGCAGCGATTTCGCGACGATCCGGCACCTCCTAATGGAGTTCTTTTCGTGTGCAAGCAGCACGTATGACGGCGACGCCTACCGCGATGGCGTCACGGACAAGATTCACAACCCGAACCTGTCGATCTACGGTACATCAACCCCGGAGGATTTCTGGTCGTCGCTAACGTCATCGCGAACGTCCGACGGTTTCCTTCCGCGCTTCCTGCTGCTCAACGTGTCCGGCGAAAAGCCGGAGTTCGTCGAGGAGCCGGTTCAGCGGCTGGACGAGCCTCCACAACACCTGATCGATGGCGTGCGCAAAATTGCAGAGGCCGCCGCAGCCATCTGTGGAGACCTCAGAGTTTCGGACTCCGGCTACGCGGTGCCCGCGAAGCGCGTCGAACTTGATGCCGACGCCAAGGCGTTTGACAGGCGGTTGCGAAAGCAGATTGATTGCGCGCTTTTTATTGCCGACTCGAAGCTCTATCCGTTCCTGAACAGGACCCGCGAGCACGCGCTGAAGCTCGCCCTTACGGTTGCGGTCGGAGTCGACCCCAGCGAGCCAGTAATCACCGGAGAGATTTTGCGATGGGCCGCCGGGCTTGCCGCGTATTCAACGCAAGCGTTCATCGCCGAGGCGGACAAGAGGCTTGCGGACAGCGACCGCGAGCGCAACTTCAACCGCGTGCTGGAGATCATCCGCGATGCCGGCATCGAGGGGATCACTGAAGGCAAGGTCGGCGACAAGATTCGTTCGCTCAAGGGCCACGATCTGAATGACATCATCCGTGCCGCAGATGCGGCGGGGCATATCGTCCTGCGCGAGCGCAGGCCGGACGGTGGAGGACGACCTAGCAGGCGCTACTTCGCCAATGAGCACGCCCCGCCCGACGACAAGGCCTAACTGAGTCAAAGGCGGGGCCTGACCTACCTGAAGCCCTCGCCAGCGCGGCGGGGGCTTTGCTTTTGAGGCGGGCGCAGCGGCGAGTTTCGTCGGGTTTAGTTTTGTCGGAAGGTCGGCCTACGACAAAACTAATTGGAGTAAACCGCGTATTATCAGTGGCTTAGGTTTGCTTTGCGGTGTTTTGTCTTTTGTCGGAGGGGTCTTCTCTCTGTGTCTATATCTAGCTGTGCACATGGAGAAGAGAGGGGTACTCAGACAATACGATAAAATATATATGTATATATATAATATATTGATTCTAAAGGTTTTTCCGGCCTGAGTTTCGTCGGAATGCTCCCCGACAAAACTCAGATGAAACTCCGACGAAAGCCGCCGCCTGGCTGGATGAAAGACTGGACTCGCCAGTGAGCCCTGAGATCGAGCGCCGGAGCCGATGATGGATAGCTTTATCGCCTCGTCATTCCGGGACGGGAAATGGTGGTTGCATGTCGGTCTTGATCTCATTCTCCGGCCTGCCGGGCGTCGGCAAAACGACCGTGGCGCGCGCCTTGGCTGGTGAAGTCAGCGCCGTTTACGTGCGCGTTGACTCGATCGAGGCGGCTCTGAAGAATAGTCGCTTGCAAATTCATCCAGCCGAAGATGCGGGATATCTCGCGGCGGTGGCGGTCGCGAAAGATAATCTGGCCATTGGGCTCGACGTCGTTGCGGACACGGTCAACCCGATTGGCGTGACGAGAAATTGGTGGGCACAAGCCGCCTTAGCCAGCAATGCGCGGTTGCTGAACGTTGAGATCATTTGCTCCGATCATGCCGAACATACGCGCCGGATAGAACAACGTCGTAGCGATATCGCTGGGCTTGATCTGCCGGATTGGAACAGCGTTCAACGTCGCGGGTACGAAGTATGGTCAGAGGCTCGTGTGCTCTTGGATTCGAGCAAGATGTCTGTAAACGGCTGTGTTAAACGGATCGTTGAAGCAATAGCTACACTGGAATGCGACTGATGATGGCAATAGGGCCATGCAGGAGAAAAGATGAAATTTGGTATATCGTTGATCGTGCTCTTCGCATTCTGTGGACCGGTCGTCGCGCAGGAGAGCGCTTGCCAGTCAATACAAAAAGCAAAAGAGCGCCTGGCTTGCTATGACAAGGCTTCGCCGCCGTTGAGTCGGAGTAAGTCGTCCACTAAGCACAAGACCGATACACAACAGGATGGGCAAGACGATCTTCTTGGGGTTGAAAATGCACGGGTCGGCAAAAAGATAGGTAGTATCTGTAGAGGATGCTGAGGCTCCATGCTTGCCGGTCAGATGGCTCTCATTCTTGCCGCCGCATTTTCGGGGGCAGCCTTCTACATCAATTTCGCTGAGCATCCCGCGCGCCTGGCGCTGGACGACGACAATCTGCTTAAGCAATGGAAGCCGAGCTATGACGCCGGCTACACCATGCAGGCAAGCTTGGCTGCCATCTCAGCAGCGCTCGGTTTGCTTACGGCGTGGATCACGTGGGATTGGCGATGGATCGTTGGCGCGGTGCTCATATTCGCCAACTGGCCCTATACCCTCCTTGGCATCATGCCGACAAATAACAGGCTGAAGGCTATCGCCGAGATCGACGCGGGTCCGACATCGCGGGCCATGCTCGTATCGTGGGGACGACTGCATGCCGTCAGAACCGCGCTCGGCCTTGCTTCGACTCTCGCATATCTATGGGCTCTTAATTGAAGGCGTCTCAGCGAGCTTTTAAAACGATCTGAGACGCATCTGATCGAGGCCTGTGGCAAGGGCGAAGTGAAGGCGGTATCAATTGTTGCAAGCATGAATTGCGCAGCAAAAGAACGTTCGAACGACGATGCTCATTGAACCGTTCAAGACCAAGAGCAGCGCGGATCGAAAGCGATCGAAAGCGAACTCGATCGAAGGGCGAACGAAATTGATCGAAGATCGCAGCGAAGATCAAAGACCGGCCACCTAAACATCATATAAATCAATAAGTTAGATCGAAAACACCGCGATCTCCGGCCACCCCTTGAAGATTGATCGAAGAATATTCTTTCCAGCGTGCGATTGAGAGCATTTTATTCCAATTTTGCGATGCACAAAGGTAAAAAGGTACTTCCAGACGGGGGCGGGGGTGCGGGTGACGCACAACCGTCAGATAGCGGCAGGTGCAAAGTTTTTGAGGTTGGTTGTTGTTCTCGATTTGAGAATAAGGGGTGTGCGGTCGGTGCGCTCACAGGCGATTCCTTTGGACTGTAGGGCAATAGCCTTTCAAGCGATCCTGCGCGCAGATTCACCAACGCAGGTTTTTAAAAATGCGCCGTCGCTACCGCCCCTATGATCCTCGCGAAGACGGGCCGCTGTACCGTTACACGAACCGTCGGCCCGGCTACCGACGCACGGTAACCATGCCGGAGCGTGGCGTTGGCGCGCACGTTCGCTTGGTTTTCGGAGAGCTATCGCGGCAGAGGCGGACTTATGACGAACTCGAAGCCGCCAGTGGGGTGCGCAGGCCCACCGTAAAACAATGGAGAATGAAGAATAGACCTAGCTTGGAAAGCCTTGAAGCGGTCCTGAACGCCCTCGGCTGGCACTTCATCGCTGTGCCCGCTCATGTGGAAATGCTCCCGCCGAGCGTCGCAGCTAAAGCCGCAGAACTCGCAGCTCTCGCGAAGGTGGAATTGGGCGAAGTTTGGTCCGCCGCCGTACAGATCGCCGCGCTTCAACTTGCGTCAACCGCAGAAGGCGAGCGCATCCTTGCCACGCTTGATGCCGAGCGTGAAGCAGCGAACGACAACAGTCCCCGCCGTCGTCGCAAGTCCAAGCCCGCGAACGACAACGCCAAGCACGCCGAGAGCGCCGCTTAAGGGTATCTCGAATGGGCTGTTGGATATGGGCGGATCGTTCATTGTGGTGAGCGTCCCGTTGCTCTGACAAAGCAAAAATAAAAAGCCCCCGGTGGGTTTTTCCTTGTTCTTCGCCCACCGGCGGTTTTCTCTCCCAAGGATCGAACTTCCTATGTCGAAAAACTCATTGAGCCAGCGAAAAGCCGCTGCTTACCTTGGCATCTCCCCAAGTACGTTGCGCGCGTATGTCCGCGCGGGTGTTTCTCCGCCATACATCGAACTTCCAGGCGTGCGCCGGTTTGCCCTGTCGGATCTCCAAATTTGGCTCGCTTCACGAACGGTAGAGGGCGCACAATGACCCTCACCGTAGCCGATCACATGCGACGCGTAGCGGAAGCTGAACGCCGCGCAGCCGAAGCTAACCGCCGTGCAGCCAACTGTCGTGCCGCCGAACGTCGAGCCGAGGAAGTAGCCAATGCTGAACGACGCGCGGTCGAAGCTGAGCAGCGTGCTGCCGAAGCGGAGCGACATGCAAACGCATCTGTCGTCGCGCGGCCGATCATCGCGCGACCGTCTCTGCCAAAACCCATCACCGCGCCAGCACCTACGCCGGCCCAGCGGCATACTCCAAAGGAAATCCCGGTCATGTCTACCCGGAAGCAAGCTCTCCTCCGCAACCTAGAAAGCGCCTCATCACGCCTTGCGACAGCGAAGCAATCTCTTGAAGACGCGAAGTATCTGGCAAGAGCCGGAATGGCCAGGGACACCGCTTTCGTAACGTACATTGTGACCGGAGCCGAAAGCGAGTGGGACCGAGCGTGCGCGGCGTACACGAACTTCAAGGACTAAAGGCATGGCCCGGGGAAACGCGATCCGCGAAGCAATGCTGGCATCGCAAGCTTATGCCCGCGCGAGAAAGCAGCTCATTGAGGCAACAGCGCTCCAAAGCGACACGGTAGCCGCTGCCGCGAACGAGTATTCCGCAAATCAACTTTGGCGCCGCGCCCTCGCTGCGCTCAACACCTGACAGAAAGAAGACAAACTATGGGAATTATCGACAAGCTGCTGGGCAGCAAGACCGCAATCACGTCAGCAACCATCCGAGACGAGATCAGCAAGGCCGAAAGCTCGCTCGCGACGTACCGCGCAAAGATTGAAGCTGCAAACGTCAGTGTGGCGCTGCTCTCGGATGAAGCTCACGTCAAGATCGAGAATGAAATCGCCGTAGACCGTCGCGCCATTACGCGCCTTGAGGCACGTGTATCGCTTTTGAAAAATGACCTTCCTCAGGTGGAGGCGGCCGAAGAAGCGGCTCAGGCGGCAGCCAAGGACGAAGCTCTGCGTAAGCATGCCGAAGCGTGCCGGAAGGCGAACGAGAAGGAAGCCAAGGTATTGCTTGAATCCTACACGGAGCACGCCAATGCCATCGCCGAGACCATCGCAAGGCTGAGGGAAATCAGCGACGAAGTCATCGCCGTTAACGTCGCTTTGAGTCGTAATCCGGTCGCCGAGAGTATCGTCGGCTATGATACTCTCTACAGGAAGCATCCGGACCGGGAAGAAACTGGGAGCGTTTCCTTTCGCCCCGGTCGCTATGAGGACTCGCTTGAAATGGCGGTCCGTTTGCCGCCGGCATTCGTCGGGACGTACATCTGGCCCCGTTCGTAGCTAACCCTGCGCACCCCGTCGAAATCGGCGGGGTGGTGCATCGTCGGCCGCTGGTCAGTGGACCACAAGAACCGGAATATGCGCAGTAGCAATAACCTCGGTAGTCTGGCTGCCCAAAAGGACCCTCTTGATCCCACGGTAACCATGGGAGGCCATGACGATCAGGTCACACCCCTGCGTTTTCGCCGCATCAACGATAGCTGCGGCCGGTGAGGTATTCGAGATATGAAGTGTCTCGACCGTCAGTCCCATTTCTTCTGCCGCCGCTTGCGCTGCGGAAAGGATAGCTTGTGCATGCCGTGTGTTGGTATCTTTAAGCCGATCCGGCTCCATACCCTCCATACCCCATGCGCTGATAGAAGGAACTGGAAATGGCTCCGTCACAGTGATGATTGTAACCTTGCTGGCGTTTTCGTCGGCCAGCGACAAGCCATGGTCGACACCTTTCTGCGCCAGTTCGGAGCCGTCAGTGGAAATGAGAATGTGAGCGTACATGGGTAGGACCCCTCTCACTCAAAAATTCTGCGACAATCATAGCAATCACATCTGAACTCAACAAGAAGCCGCAGTTAACCGCTCCCTGCATTGAATTGCGCAAAGTGGTGGTCTCTCGGCAGGTGCCGATGCTAAGAGCCGGAGCAGCCACATCGCACCACTCAGTTGATAAAACGTACCGCAAGCATGAGACGATCACCGTGGGTTGGCGGAGTCGCACGGTGATAACATGATGTATCCTGAACGAAACCCGTGCCCGCAGGGCCCTCGATGGTGATTTCGTTCTCAATTCCAAATTGCTTACGCACACAGGCTTCGCTAGCGGACGCCGAGCCAAGAAGCATACGAAGCGGCTTTCGATTGTGTGAGCGCTTCATCATGACATGGGCTCCGGAGTAGCGGTCCGTATCGGTGATGTAGAAGCTGGCATAAACAAAATTGTATCCGCCAACGTCATAATGATAATCGATAGTGTGTTGCCTTAGTCGGCGCCGCTCCTCGTCCGAAAAGTCAGACGCAAAGCTCCAATTAATAATCGTCATCACGTCACGCGGTTCGTGCCCAAGGTAATTTCAGACGATCGATCGCAGGACGGGATCATTTACGACGGCCTGCACAGCGGGGCATCGGGTCAGCTCGCGAATGCCACCTATCGGAACCGATCTTCCGTCCGGGGTCTTGCCTCGGCGGACGTCTGCATACTGAAAAGTGGGGCCATGCGGGTCGTAATTAGCGTGAAGCGGTTCAGAGCGCGCAAAGGCGTCAATCTCGGCGACTATATTTGTGGGAAGGTTTCAAGCCAAGGAACACTGCATCCTTCGAGATGGCTTTAACAATCCCCACGATGTTGGCATCTGGAAACAGAGTTGAGGCCCTGTTACGTTGCACCGAGACTCGATCATCCGTCAGTCCTGATTCCACCATAGGCTAAACGTACAGTCAGAAACGGCCCAACGCATAACGAAGGTCACCTTTAGAAACTTTCGCTACTACTCCTTGGAAATTCATTGGCGAAACTCCTTGATGAAAGCTTCGGCAGAGATTTTTGCAGCACAAAAAAATACTCGGTCCGTCCCGATCAAAGCGGATACGTAGATTAAAAAGAAAAGACTAGCCTAAAACCAGCGTTAAACAAGCCATCGGCTAGCATCGGGAAGCCTAACTAAGTCCTGCCGAGACCGCATCCGCGACGTTAGCAACCGATCGTCGCCTGCCGGCGGCTTCCCGGCGAGGAGAAGTGCATCGGCCAAAGCTTCCATACGCTCAGGAAATTCTGCGACGAGCGCGGCCTGTCGCTCTCCCGGCACGGGCACTCCGTCGTGCGCGAAAGCGCGTTCTACCAGGTCTTCATGTTCGCCGAAGAGGAGCACGCGGAAATATTCCGCACAGGTTCGGCGGCGACCGGATGCATCCCTCTGAGAGTGGCAAGGGCGCGCTGGGCGCATTGGAGCAAATCCGAAATCTAAAAAAGCTCGCCTGACTTCCCATGATCGCCTTGCGGGCCAGGGGATTTCTCTTAGCTAAGTGGCATCACCTGAAGGCCAGCGGCAACCATCGGTGATAATGAGAACGCCGGTGTTTGCGCTCCCGCCTCAGACCGATTCCTTCGCAAACCGTCTCAGGGTGTTCGCCCAGCTCATGCGGGAGCGGGCCGAATTGATGCCCCCTGGCCCCGAAAAAGCAGACAAGCTAGCGAAAGCCGACCAGGCCGATGCCAGGGCGAAACTGGATGGCTGGCTCAGCGCGCCCGAATTGAAGCCGCCGACGTGACGGGAACGAAGCTTGGCTCCCGTACCCTCCGGTGCGCGTTCTGTCTTTCGGCGTCCCAGCCGAAAAAATGATCACCCGTGCCTAAAAAATTGATTCGCGCTTTGTCAATTTTGGGAGCAGATTACAACCAACAATTTTTAAAGCGCCAAAAGACCTGAATTTGCGCTCAGCCTTCCCTCCATGGAAAGGAACAGCGTTATGAAGTCGCGTATCCGCGTCAAGCGCGATAAGACGCTCCACGAGCGCCTCGGCGAACAAGCCTGCCGCCTCAAAGAGAAAGCCGCGAACGCCTCCGGAGCGCACCGAGACGAAGAGGCTCCGCGCGTGGAGAGATGGCTCGCGTCAGCCGAACTGCGGCGGCCGACATGACCGACAACCCCAAATCCCCGATCATATTGCATGCGGCCGACGCGCTCCGGCGTGCCCGCAAGCTCCCCGCCGGCCCGGCGAGGAACGACCTTCGCCAGCTAGCCAGAGGATTGCGGGAGCTTCACCGAAGCGGCGCCTATGCCAATCTGCAAAACGTCGAAGGCCCTCCGACGGCCTTCGAAATGCAGTGACACAATGCGCGGCGCGGACAGTCCCAGATGGATGTCCGAGCAGAGCGTTGAGAGATACCGCGCGACAGCAAACGAGTGCCAGACTCACGCCCGCCAGGCGAGGCTCGCGATCGACAAGGAAGCATGGCTGAAGCTCGCCGCCGACTGGACCGCGCTCGCCGAGCACGCGCTGCAGAGGTCTCCCGATGGGTAAGTCTCTGCCAGTATCCGTATTCAAGAAACTGGCCCGCCTCATCGCTGACCATGCCCAAGGGCCGTCGCTGTCCTCGGCCCTGCACGGTCCCGCACTCTCTGCCCCCAGAGCCCCAGCGGGACCGTGCGCCCTCAGTGGTAGCACAAGCGAGCCAACGCAAGAGCAGATCGAGCGTCGGTCGTATGAGCTATGGCAGCAAGCGGGCTTTCCCTCAGGAAGGGACGAGGAATTTCGCCGACAGGCCGAGCGGGAATTGCGCGGCGCTTCCGTACAAGTTTAAAGAGTCAACTAGCCTGATTTTTAAAACAGTTCAACGGCATTAATCTACGCTCCTTGTGCCTCGAAGGGTTTAGATCAAGTTTTGAAAGATGTTCCAATGATTGAACGTCGAGCCCTTGACCGTATTGAAATTAATCAGCTCGCGATGTTTCACCTTGACGGTGTTTGCGGCGTACACCCCTGCATGGTGGTGGATATCCACAATAGGGGAGCCAGGCTTTATTCAGTCACGTTTCACATTGCCGCTTTCCAATTTGATCTATCATTGGATGGCTTCAGAACGACAAAGCATTGCCACGTGGTGTGGAGGGACAGAAATACGTGCGGCGTCGAATTTGTCGCACGCAATTAGGCGGGCGGACTGCAGCCGATGTTCATTCCATCGCCCCATATCGCCCGGGAATCACTTCCGTCCTCTTCCGATAGAACAAGTCATCCGACAGCGTTGACGAGAAGCATCGCCTTCCGACCGCCAACATGCTGATAACTCTCGCTTGGTCACGGCGCGCTGGAATCCAATATGACAAATGTCCTCGGGAAATTCGCAGGGGAACCTTCGCCAAGGGTCGGAATTAATTTTGCATATTTGCGGATGTCAAAAGAAGATATTCATGGCGGAGCCGCTAGTCCGAAAAGGAATGCCTCCAGTCAGACTTGGTCGTGACGAATTTGAACGGCGTTATCGCGATCGCTTCAGAGACCCCGCGTTTTCGTCTCTCGGCCGTGAGCTTGACGCGATCTTAGCAGCGGCATGGGACGCTTACAACCATTCGCGCAAGGCACCAGTGACCCGCAAGGCTGGCTCCGGCTTTGCCGATCCGGATTATGACATCGCCGTAGACTGGTTTAATGCGCGCGGCGCGATTCAGCAGGCGCAGCAACGTCATGACGATGCAGGTCTGAATTTGCGCATTCTTCTGATTAACGGATCGTCGCGCAGCGAACATACCTGCCCTAGAGAAATATCCAAGAGCTGGCGCATTCTGAAGATCGCAGAATCCTGTTTCAGAGAAATGGGATTTGACGTTGATTTGCTTGATCTGTCTCGACTGACGTCGGAGTTTGGAAAGCAGATTCATCCGTGCAAGTCCTGCGTATCGACCTCGATGGCGCTCTGCCACTGGCCGTGCAGTTGTTATCCCAACTATTCGCTGGGCCAGACCGACGACTGGATGAACGAGATTTATCCGCTCTGGGTTGCCGCCCACGGCATCCTGATCGTCACGCCGGTCAACTGGTTTCAGGCACCGACAGTATTGAAGGCGATGATCGACCGGGTAGTCTGCGCCGACGGAGGCAATCCCGATCCATCCTCAACCCACGGGAAGACGATCAGCGAAGCAAAAGAGCTCGAACTGCAAGGCTGGCCCTATCCGCGTCATCTTGCCGGACGGCATTTTGGTTTGATCGTGCATGGCGACAGTGCTGGCGCGGAAACGCTTCGTCGCTCGCTCTCGGACTGGTTACTGGATATGAGGCTGATATCCGCCGGCAGCATAGCCGAGTGCGATGGTTATGTCGGCTACATGAAACCCTACGCGACTTCTCATGAAGACTTGGACAGCGACACAGCCTTTCAAGAACGTGTGCGCAATGCGGCTCGCGCGTTGGGCGCCGCCGTCAGACTCGCACGCGCCGGCCGCCTCGATAATCCTGCAGAGGGGCTGAGCGACCCCGCTCCCAAATAAAGTAGCGTCGCTCTCTACGATCATTACAAGCGGACCGTTACGCAGCCCATTGCGCGCCCAGCGACAACGTTGATCGAGCTCAGGCGGATCGTCGCATGGTTTCCGTGAGAGCAATAACACTCCGCGCAGGGTGAACCACTGACGGCACGCGGCGATGGCCGGCAGGCATGTACACGCTTTGACGATCAACATCGGGCATAGGCAATGCTACAAAGGCCGCGCGGCGCGTTCTCATTGCAGATTTCACGTATTTTTAGATTATCTTGTTGGGTTAAGCATACCGCAACTTGCTCGGGGACTAACCGAAAATTTTGATGTCGCTGGCGTAGCCTATCGCCCAATCTTCTTCGTCAAGATTACGAATGCAAGCGCGCGTGGTATCAACCATGGATATCGTTCTTATTTTATTGTCTATCAGCGCACTGATAGGCACAATCGCAGGCTTGTGCTTTAAAGTCTTTGTCCTTGTGCCCATCGCATTGCTGATTGTCCTCGTCGCGGCCGCTGTCCTCCGCAAGCATGGTTTCGGGCCCGGGAGTGGGATTGCCATCATAGTCGCGGGTCTGGTTGTGAACCAGGTTGCCTACGCCCTTATTCAGATCGGCCTGGGGGCCAACGCTTCTGCCCCATCATTTGATGACGTAACCGACGGCGAACCACCCCCCGACCGCAAGTGGCTGTCAATGATGATCACGGCGATCAGAAGTCGCTCCCATTCCGACCTTTTCTTTCGCAAAAAAATAGCGCTTGGCGTATTCTTCGATGGCTACTGTACCATTTTCTCTTGGAAAATGAACGTGCTGCGTCTTGGTGGGACAATGCCTGGATCATAACAAAACACTTTGCGTTGTGATTTCACTGGACGTTCCGTTCAGAGCAAAGCGAGTGCCATTTCGCTCGTGACGGAAGCACCGGGAGAAGACGGTGATGCCTCTCGTCTATGAAGGGGATGAGGGCGGGACGACCCTTCGCCGCCAAAAACGAGGCATGGAGGGGCAAAGGCTGGCTCCGAATAACAACCATCCATCGAGGAAATCAGACAACGGCACGACCGGCGGGGATATCGCGGGCGCGGTAGTCCTTCTGATGGTTGGTCTCCTGTTCTTCTCAAATGGACGCAGCATTCATGCGAAATCCGGCGAGAGCACACCGATACCGCAACGCGTTATTACCTCCAGAGATGAGCTAAGCGAGTTACGCTGTGCATAACAAAAGCGGCTAGCTGATCGGGGCGCTGATGGTTATGAACCGCCCCGGGTTTGCCGGAGGCTATTTCGTTTGAGTCACGCCGCCAGTTTCTGCTCATTGAGCATAGCGTAGTAACGTTCCTCAGCTTCGG